>CAZJZF010000542.1:0-2191 GCA_964550385.1 uncultured Lentimicrobiaceae bacterium
GTGGAGCCGGGGCAGGTAAACCATGTGATTATTTGGGTGCAAAACAGGCGCCTGAGAATCTACCACAAAGGGGCTAAGGTTCTGGACGCACCCACAATCATTCATAATGGGGTGAAATTCAACCGTATCCGGTTCAGTGGATGGGACAACATCGGACAACCCTATCTCACCAATTTCAAAGTCACCACGGCATCGCCTGATATGCGGCATAAGCTGTTAAAGGAAGGTAAAATGGTAACCTATGGGATCACGTTCGACTCAGGCAAGGATGTGGTAAAGTCTGAATCGCATGCCACGATTAAAGAAATTGCCGATGTGTTAAAGGAAAATCCCGGCGTTCGGATTCGGATCACCGGGCACACCGACAGTGACGGAAACGACAACCTGAACATGGATCTCTCGAAGCGAAGGGCTGCCAACGTGAAGAAGTATCTGGTAACCCAGTTTGGAGTCGCTGATTCCCGCATCGAGACCGATGGCAAAGGAGAGTCAGAACCTGTGGCAGGCAATGACAATGCGCAAAACAAGGCTAAAAACCGGAGGGTTGAAATACTGAAACTCTAATACTTTAAGGCAGTTTATGCTGGAAGTCCGTAGTCGAAAAAATGCATCGAAATGAAAAAAATACGCTTGTGTCACGTTCTCGCAATAATCAATTCTACGGGTTTGAGGTCTTCCCCTCTGATCCTGTTTCTGTTGCTGCACCTGGCATCATCTGCCGTCGCTCAGGGTACCGGTCAGTCTCTGTTTATTCCGATTCCCACACGGGTATGTGAATGCAGCGATGAGGAGATGGCGGATTTTCAAAACAAGGTATCAGAAGCCCTGTCTATGGTAGAATCCTGGTATGCAGATTCTGTTCCAGCGATTGATGAAGAGGAGCTGAAAAAAGAAGTATTGAAAGAAACAGGCATCTCTCCTGACGAGGCAACGAAACTTCAAAATATGAGTCCTGCGGAACAGCAGGCCTACGCCATGAAGATGGCACAACAGGCTATGTCGCAGGCAACGGCACCCCAGCAACCTGCTGATCAGGAAAAAATCAGGCAGCAGCAGGCCCGGGCAGCTCAAAACATGGTGGATTGGACTACACTGCAGGCATTGCTGGTTCCGATCGGGGCTGATTTTTCAAAATTGGAAAAAGAAGCGGAGGAGTGGCAGATTAAGAACCTGAAACCTTTGTACGATACACTGAATTTACTCTACGAAAACGAGCACGAAACCATGTATCGCAGGATTCTCCAAAGAGAAAAAGACTATTGCAGGCAGTTTACACCAAAACATCTTGCGCTGATCAAAAAGCAAATTGAAGTGCTTGAACAGGCATGCCCGATCATGCAGGAGGTGTTTAAGCGGAATCTGCCGGTCGACAAAGCCTTTTTCCAGGCATCAGCCAAAGAGATTGATCCGGTTTGGCTATATCTGCAGGCCATCTCAAAATCTTTCGATTATCGCATCCACAGTGATCCCGTAAGTGATGACAAGTAGAACAATATCGATTTTCAGAAAAAAGCTGAACAGTCCGCTCAAGGTTCTGTTCACGTGTTTGCTGTGGGTCATTCTTCCAGTGGCAATTGCACAGGAGAACCCGGAATTGACCAATACCCAGATTGTGGAGCAAATCAACAAAATTGTTCAAAACACCAACTGGACCAATGAAGCAGAAGCTGCGGCAGCGAGTGCCAGACTTGAGCAGTTAAGTAAATTGCTTGGACAGTCACCGGAAAACGACCCTTTACCATCAGAAGGTGGCACCCACCGGGATTCGCTGAAGCCGCCGGAAGGTATGGAGAATACCGATCCGGCTACCCTTTACAAAATGGCATTGGATGCCTATGATGCACAGGCAAGTGATGAGAAGAACCTTTCTGTTGATCTCGGAGCTCCTGTAAGGGAAGAGATCATCGGGGAATATGAAGAAGAGCAAAAAGATTCCTATGTGATGACTCCTGCGGATCTGCCACAATTGGTGGTTGTGGATTTTGCCGAAGAATCATCGGTATCCGAACTGATGGCTTTGAAAAACGCATCACATGTGAAAGATCTGGTGTTTTTGTACGGGCGATATGCAGATGCTTTACCCATGGAGCAGTTGCTCAATGCCGCATCCGCTTTGCCTCTCAAAACACTCGTCGTTTCAGGGTTTGCCGCTGCGCGACCGAATACAGAACAGGCAAATTCCCTGACATTC
>CAZJZF010000543.1:0-2184 GCA_964550385.1 uncultured Lentimicrobiaceae bacterium
TATGAAAACCAGAATTTTCAGAGACCTGGGTGTGTTTGAAAAGATAGAGTTTTTGAAAGTGCCCGAGTTCTATCGGTTTGTCAACAGCCGTTACCAGGTTACCATTCCTCATGACCCTGCCCTGGCTGCTGAGCTCCTTACTGGTATTTTTCCCGATGAGGAACAAGGCATTCGCGCTTATTACGATCAGGTGCTCAATGCAAGGAAGAAGGCGCAGGAGTCGGCTTCGATGCCCGAAAGGTCGTTGGGCGAGTTTATGGATGAAATTATGAAAAACGAAGACCTTAAGCTGGTCCTGCTGGGCAATCTGGGCTATTTTCACGACGACCCGTATTCGCTGTCGCTGAATTACTATGCTGCTGCTCAGGGGAGTTATTACCAGGGAGGAGGTAATTTCATCAAGGGTGGATCTCAGGTGCTGTCAGATTTTCTGGCAGAACAGATCAAAAGCCGTGGGGGAGAAGTTTTGCTGAATCATCTCGCCACTGGGATTGTGGTAGAGGATGGATATGCTGCCGGAGTGAAATATAAAGCAGTCAGGGGTAATCATCCGGAAGAGTTGTATGCTTCTGCAGATGAGATTGTTGTAAATGCGGCCCTGCCCCGGGTGATTGAAACGCTGTTGCCCCGTGATGCAGGAATGCCACTGCAAAAACAGTTCGAAGGGTTAGTCCCCGGTGCTTCGCTGCTTACACTGTACCTCGGGTTTGACAAGCCCCTGCGTGAATGCGGCAGCCGGTATTACTCTTACTTTGTGTACGATGATTCCGTGAAAAACCTTGCCGATATTCACCCAAACAACGGAAGCGATTTTTCAACGCGCAGTTTTACCTTTGTGGACTACAGTCAGGTTGATTCGGGACTCGCGCCGCATGGTAAGAGCGTAGGGGCAGTTTGCTGCATCGATTACCTCCACGACTGGGAAGGTCTTTCAGTCGAGGCGTACAAGGCAAAGAAAGCCCGGGCGGCGGAATGCTTTATCACCCGTTTGGGAAAACTGATTCCCGGCATCCGTGACCATATTGCCTACAGTGAGGTTGGAACCGCGAAAACCGTTGCCCGTTACACCATGAATCCTGAAGGAGCTGTTTACGGCTTTGCCCAGACCCCGTTCCGCGTTCGGCAGGAAGCACCCGCATTGTTGCCCAACCTGCATGTTGCATCGGCCTGGAGTAAGACCGGCGGCGGATTCTCCGGAGCCATCTTCAGCGGTTATCTTTGCGCTATGGGGATCCTGAGAAAACAGGGTGGGAGGTAACAGCTCAGGGTTTGTGATGATGTTTTCCGGGCAAATTGAGTTTCTCCCACCGTGCTGATCGACGTTTCAGTAAAAAGAACCCAAGTACGGCCGAGAAGAAGTGAAGGGTGATTTTTGCCATCAGCCATAGGGTTTTTCTGATCTTTCTGATGAATAGCAGCAGAGCTGTTAAACCAGCGCAAACCCATAAGGTTATTGGATTCATTGCAGGAATAATCCATACTGAAAGAACAGTTAACCAGATTAATACAGAAAAAGGAAGCAGAAGTTTGGTGTACTTGAGTACAATCAACCGGAGCAGGTTGCCGACTCCGGTTTTTCTGATTTGCAGCCAATGTCGGGTGAGAAACAGCAACAGACCCCGGGTGAGTCTTTCAAGTCTTTCGCCACTGTAATAGGCAGCAAACGGAAGGTCAAAGATGACTGCCTTCGGCTCCTGGATTACCCTTTTCTTTTGCGACAAGGTGTTGGCAATCACACACAGGTCATCAAACAACTGATCTTCAGGGAAGGGCTTAAAAAGCTCCCTCCGTTGGGCATACAACGCTCCGTAAAGGGTCATGGCTGAACCCCAGGCACTGTCCAGGGCTGCAATCCGGTTGATAGCTTTCCGCAGGAACGACTGCCGGGTGCTGCTTCCAGAGTCCTTTAAAACCGCAGCAACAGTCCCTACCTCCGGATCATTGAAGTTGTGAACCATCGCCTTTACAGACCCTTTCTGCATCTGCTGTCTGCAATCAGAAAATATCAGTATGCATTGCCTTGCTATTGACACCCCCAGATTTACTCCGGCAATTTTCGATAATTGGATATCGCTGATAAGGGTTGTGACGGAAGGATTGGAGCTGAATTCCCCGAGGATCCTGTTGGTGTTATCCGTAGAACCACCGGACACAACGATGATTTCGGAACCTTCAATCCATTCA
>CAZJZF010000544.1:0-2179 GCA_964550385.1 uncultured Lentimicrobiaceae bacterium
GATTTCATTGAAAAAACCTCAAAAAAGTCATGGTTCCGGTTTATCATGCACCCCTTTACCCGGAATATCAGAGGAACCAAAGGGGAAACCAAATCGTTGCGCAAAGTCATTCAGGAACAGCTCAGGGAGAAACCCGAAGAACTCCTGCTATCCGGAAATATCAGTGAAATACACTACAGTCTTGGAGGGTGCTGTAACCCCATTCCAGGGGACGATGTTATTGGGCTCACTACCTCGGGCAAGGGGATTACCATCCACCGAACAAGCTGCCCCGAAGCCATCCGGCTGATGTCGACTTTCGGTAAAAGCATCGTAAAAACAAAATGGGCCAATCAGGAAGCTATCGCATTTCTTACAGGAATTAAAATTCATGGTGTCGATCAGCCGGGCCTGGTAAACAGCATCACCAAAGTGATCTCAGAAGAACTGAATATCAATATCCGATCACTGAATATCAATACTTTCGACGGCCTTTCGGAAGGAACTGCCATGCTTTATGTATCGGATACGCGACATCTTAACGACCTGATTGCAAAGCTGGGAAAGCTGAAAGGGGTGGAAAAAGTGTATCGGATCTGAGCTTTAT
The DNA here is from genome assembly GCA_964550385.1 of uncultured Lentimicrobiaceae bacterium. Classification (GTDB taxonomy): domain Bacteria; phylum Bacteroidota; class Bacteroidia; order Bacteroidales; family SKPS01; genus SKPS01. The sequence continues at coordinate 587 of CAZJZF010000544.1, forward strand.
TGGGTATTTTTAATTTTTATTTATTCCAAATAAATCTTTTTTGTGTAATTTTACGGCAATGTTTCCTCCGACACCAGGGGTGAAAAAAAACCAAGAATTATGACGGATCATCCGGAACATGCGCCTGAACCTTATGAAACGGTAAAGGCGATTTTCACGAAATACCTCGAGGAACGGAGACACCGGAAGACACCTGAACGGTTCTCCATTTTGAAGGAGATCTATTCCTCGGAAGGGCATTTTGATATCGAGACCTTGTATATCAGAATGAAAAACAACAAATACAGAGTTAGCAGGGCTACTCTGTATAATACGATTATGCTTTTACTCGACTGCAAACTGGTTACCAAACACCAGTTCGGAAGCCAAAGTGCCCAGTTTGAGAAATCATTCAAATTTCAGCAGCACGATCACGTAGTCTGTACTACCTGCGGCAGACTCAGGGAGTTCTGCGATCCACGGATACAGGAGATACAGGATGATGTTGCCAGGGCATTTGGCATTGAGATCCGGCAACACAGTCTGGTTTTTTATGCCACCTGCAACAAGAAATGCAAGGAACCGGAACACTAAGGATGGATACAGTCAACTGAAAAACAGAAGATAAATGAAAGTGGATGTGATTGCCGGATTGCAATGGGGCGATGAAGGCAAAGGAAAAATTGTGGATGTTTTTGCCGGGCGATATGATGTTATTGCCCGCTTTCAGGGCGGTCCAAATGCTGGGCATACGCTTGAATTTGAAGGGATTAAACATGTTTTGCATACCATCCCTTCCGGGATTTTTCACCGCGACAAAATCAACCTGATTGGAAACGGTGTTATCATTGATCCGCGCATTCTGGTGGCAGAACTTCGGAAACTTGATCCTCACGGGGTGGATTACCGGAAAAACCTCTTCGTAGCGAGGCGGGCGCACCTGATTTTACCTACCCACCGGATGCTGGATGCCTGTTTTGAGCAGCAGAAGGGGGATGCCAAAATCGGTTCAACCCTGAAGGGAATAGGTCCGGCTTATACAGACAAGACTGCCCGCAACGGCTTGCGTGTCGGTGACCTGGAATCGGGCAGTTTCAGACAGCGTTACGATAACCTCAGGGAATATCACCTGTTGCTGATCGAAGCCATGGGGTTTGATCCGAAGTCATTTCAGATTGAGGGTATGGCCATGGACGATTACGAAACAGGCTGGCTATCGGCGGCGGAAGAGCTGAAGGGGCTCAATCTGGTGGATGGAGAACTCTTTATCAACGACTTGATCCGCAAGGGGAAACGAATCCTGGCCGAAGGTGCGCAGGGAACCATGCTCGATATCGACTTTGGAAGTTATCCGTTTGTGACCTCTTCCAATACCATCACCGCAGGAGTTTGTACCGGACTGGGCATCGCCCCTCAGCTCATCGGCGAAGTTTACGGCGTTTTCAAAGCCTATTGCACCCGGGTTGGCTCAGGACCATTCCCTACTGAGCTGCACGATGAAACCGGGGATCTGCTGCGCAAAAAGGGCAACGAATACGGATCCACTACCGGCAGGCCGAGACGGTGTGGCTGGATTGACCTTCCTGCCCTGAAATATGCCTGCATGCTCAATGG
>CAZJZF010000545.1:0-2177 GCA_964550385.1 uncultured Lentimicrobiaceae bacterium
CTGGCCCATCATTCATGAGGATGTAACAGGGATTATTACTGCCAGTGACGAATGGATCATAAGAGCCATGAAACTTATTATGGAGCGGATGAAGGTTGTTGTGGAACCCTCGGCAGTACTGCCTCTTGCTGCTCTGTTGCAGATGCAGCTAGCAGATTCTTTTAATGCATTCAGGGGAAAAAAAGGGGTCATAATCCTTTCCGGAGGCAATCTTGACTTCGGCAAACTTCCCTGGTAACAACCCCGAACTAATGGAAAAGAAGCTCTATCTTATCCCGGTTGGAATTGCACAGGAGGGGTCCGGGCAGGTTTCCGGATGGCCTCTTCCTGAACTGTTTTTTCAGAATGCAGGGGTGGTCTTTGCCGAAAATTTCCGAAGCGCCAGACGGTCGCTACGCAGGGCAGGGTACTCAGGCGACCTCGACGGAAAATTATGGATTGAGATCAAAAGGGGAATTGATATTCAGGAGGTGATGGAGGCCTTTAAAACCCTTACCGGGGATATCCACGGCATAATTCTGTCTGAAGCGGGTATGCCCTGCATTGCCGATCCTGGAAGTGAAGTGGTTGCACTTGCCCACTCCTTTGGCATCCGGGTTATCCCCATTCCTGGACCTTCTTCCATTTTTCTGGCATTGGCAGCCTCAGGCCTCGATGGACAACAGTTTGTATTTCACGGATATCTGCCTGTAAAACCTTTTGAGCGAAACCGGAAACTGAAGGATCTTGCCCATCAGGCAATGTTGTCAGGTTACACACAAATAATAATGGAAACCCCTTACCGGAATCAGGCGATGATTGAAAGTCTCCTCAATACTCTGCCAGAGGATCTCAGACTCTGCATCGCCTCTGATGTTACCGGACCCGGAGAAAAAATCATCACCCGTCCGGTTGGTGAATGGAAAAAGACAAGACCTAATCCGGGAAAAGTACCTGCCCTCTTTCTCTTCGGCAGATGAGAGTGGTATTACATTTTCTCGGGGAGAGAGATGCCCAGCAATCCCATTCCGTTTCTCAACACCCTGCCGGTAATTTCGGTTATAAATAGCCGCCTGTGAACCCACCCCGGCTCAGCAGCACCCAAAACAGAGTGATGATGGTAAAACTGATTGAATTCCCTCGCAAGTTCATAGCAATAGTTTGCGATGAGAGCAGGGCTCAGCATCTGTGCCGATTCTCCGAGCACCAGTGGCCAGCGGTGAAGCATTCTGAGAAGACTCCTCTCCTCTTCGGTTAAGTTGGAAATAGCCATCAGGTCTTTGTCTGCAATTATCCCGGCTTGCTTTCCCCTGGTAAGCAATGATGAAATCCGGGCGTGGGTATACTGGATGAAAGGTCCGGTATTTCCATCAAAATCAATTGACTCCTCCGGATTGAACATCATGTTTTTCTTCGGATCTACCTTCAAGATAAAATACTTCAGAGCCCCCTGCCCTATCATTTCAAAAAGCGAATCCATCTCAGCGAGCTCTTCTTCCTGCCATTTACCCAGTTCAGCAGCTACCCTTGCAGAGGTCTGCTTCATCTCATCAAGCAAATCATCGGCATCCACTACTGTGCCTTCCCTCGATTTCATCCGACCGGAGGGAAGTTCCACCATACCATACGAAATGTGATGTATTTTTCTGTAGCAGTCGTACTCCAGTTTCTTTAGCACATTTTTCAGTACATTGAAATGATAATCCTGCTCATTTCCAACCACATAATACATCATTTCAGGCTTGTATTCACGATCTCTCACAATGGCTGTCCCCAGATCCTGTGTCATATATACCGAGGTGCCATCCGATCGCAATAATAACTTTTCGTCCAAACCATCAGCTGTCAGGTCAGCCCATACAGAACCATCCTCCTTCTGAATCAGTTTCCCATCTTGTAATGCGTTAATTACCAATTCTTTGCCATCCAGGTATGTATCCGATTCAAAATAGGTTTTTTCGAACCCGATTCCCAATCGGCGGTAGGTGATGTCGAAACCTTCATACACCCAGGAATTCATCTGCTTCCACAATTTTTTCACCTCGGGGTCACCCATCTCCCATAACCGCAGGAGCGTTCCTGCCTCTTGCATCAGGGGACTTTTCTGTTCAGCCTCTTCTCGGGTCATGCCCGATTTTTCAAGTTCCGCAATCTCCGATTTATAGGCTTTATCGAAGGCTACATAGGCATCTCCTACA
>CAZJZF010000546.1:0-2154 GCA_964550385.1 uncultured Lentimicrobiaceae bacterium
TTTCTATGATTTTAACCTGAAGTTGTCACATACGATCAACGACGCAAACAGGGTCTATTTTTCAGGATATTCAGGAAGGGATATTTTTAAGAACCAGTTTGCAAAAATGGGATTCGGCAATCAGACAGCTTCCCTGCGGTGGAACCATCTTTTCTCAAGTAAATTGTTCCTGAATACCTCTATTGTTTATTCAACCTTCGACTATAACCTGGGGACTCCTGAGGGTGATGCCAACTCATTCAACTGGGAATCCAGGATGCGGGATCATACCGCGCGATTTGATTTTACGTATTATCTGAATACCCTCCATACTCTTAAATTCGGTGCAGTGACCACCTTTCATGAGTTCTTCCCGGGGACTGCCACAGGTTTGGGTAATGAAAGCCTCATTACTGAATTCAGGCTGCCTACGCAGTATGCATTTGAACATGGGATTTATTTCTCTGATGAGTATAAAGTCAATCAAAAGATCACCCTTAAATACGGTCTTCGCTGGTCGATATTCCAGAATGTGGGGCCTGGAACCATCTATCGATTTGATGCATTGTACAAACCTATTGATAGTGTCGTTTACAAGCGCAGGGAGTTTTTCAATACCTATCAAGGCCTTGAACCAAGGTTTGCCGGAACATACCTGATTAATGAACGCTCTTCCATAAAGGCTCATTATTCACATACTTACCAATACCTTGCCCTGGCGCAAAATTCCACTGCCGGAACCCCGCTGGACGTATGGTTTCCAAGTTCCCCGAACATAAAACCCCAGGTAGCTGATCAATGGGCGATCGGATATTTCAGAAATTTTTCGAATAATGCCGTCGAAGCATCTGTGGAAGCTTATTATAAGCATACCGGCAGGGTAATCGATTTCAGGGATCACGCCATTCTTTTGCTTAATCAGTATGTGGAAGGGGAGATCAGGGTAGGAGAGGGGAAGGCTTATGGATTGGAGTTTCTCCTCAGGAAAAACGAAGGCAATTTCAATGGATGGCTGAGCTATACCTATTCCCGCTCATGGAGAACGGTGGAAACCGTGAATGATGGGAACAAATACCCTGCCCCGTTTGATAAACCCCATACCCTGAATCTTGTGCTGAACTATCAACTGGGTAAACGAATTGAAGCTTCTGCAACCTGGGTCTACACTTCCGGGCTCCCGGTTACCTTCCCCACCGGGCGGGCCATTATCGGGAATACGATCGTTCCCATTTATTCCGACCGGAATGCATACCGGATGCCTGATTATCATCGCCTTGACCTTTCTGTGACGCTGAAAGCTAAAGAAAAACCCGGTAAGAAATGGTATGGCGACTGGAACCTTTCGGTTTACAATGCCTATAACCGTAAAAATGCCTGGTCGATCAACTTTGAAACAGATCCGGCTGATCCTTACCGTACCTATGCTGTCAAGACCTACCTGTTCTCAGTAATCCCTGCACTTACCTATAACTTCCGGTTCTAATATGAAGATCAAAAATAAATATAGTCTCAATGGTGTGAATGCTTACCGGCTGGTTTTCGTTCTGCTGCTTGGTTTTGGAGCCATCTCCTTTCCATCCTGTACGGAGAAAATTGACATCGAACTCGATGACAGTTATACGCGCCTGGTGGTTGATGGGGCCATTACCACGGATACCATGCGCCATATGGTTAAATTGACCCGTAGTTCGAGCTATTTCTACAATGAACCTGCCCCGGTTGTTGAGGATGCTGTGGTTACCATCAGCGATGGGGAAAACCTTTTCAGCCTTGCAGAAACCTCACCGGGCGTTTACCAGACCAATGAAGGAGTGTTTGGTGTTCCCGGCAGGTCCTATACCCTGAATATTCAATTGAAAGAGCCGCTTGGCAATCATTCGGAATACACAGCCAGTTCTACCTTGTCCGGGGTTTCAGAGATGGATAGCGTCGGCTTGTTGTTTCACCCTGAATGGGGCAGAAACGGCATATGGGAGGTGAAATGTTATGTCCAGGAACCCCCGACTGTGGATTTTTACAGGTTCCTCATCTATAAGAACAGCCGGCTTCTTTCCGACAGCATCCCTGAATGGTTCGTAGTGGATGATAAACTCTTCAATGGAGGTTATACGAATGGAGCCTCTGTTGGCTTCCTGAGCCAGGGAAATCCCGATGAAGGACTTCGTCCCGGCGACG
>CAZJZF010000547.1:0-2151 GCA_964550385.1 uncultured Lentimicrobiaceae bacterium
CCAGGATCAAAAGATTTCTGCTTTCACCGGGGAGGAGGGGTTGAGCCGACCATTCAATTGAAAAGATATCATCGTTGTATTCAATCTTCCTGATCAGGAGTTCACTGCTGCCATCATTGCGGATGGGGATGGTAATAACCCTGCGTTCCCCGGAGGAGAATTCCCCTGCAAACACCGTATCGGAGGAAAGGACCAACTTGGGCAGTTCTGACAACAGCACCATTTCTCCCGGAGCACCTGACTGGTAAACTGCTATTTCGATACGTCTCTCGAAGGCAGCGTATCGGCTGTACACCGAATTGCGCAGGTCGTTCGGATTGTCGCTTACAAACGGGCTGGCTTTCTCCTTCCCTACCGGATCTTCGAAAATGTACAAGCGGACATGGTCGGCGGCTGTTCCGTCGAGGTAGGGTTTCAGTTTTCCCTCACGGGTAGTTTCCAGATACTTAATGAGCGAGTGTATTCGGCGTCGTGCCAGGTTTACGTTGTATTCGTTGGTGCTGAGGGGGGAGCAGTAGCCGCTGATGAGGAGCTGCACACTGCGTCCCGACTGCAGGTCCTGCAGCAGGAAATCGGTAAGCTTCTCGAGCTTCGCATAGCCATTCAGTACGTAATTTTTAAAAAAATCCGAAATGTCATCCCTGGCAGCATTTGCTGCTTTTCCTTCGAGCCCTCTGGCGTATTCCAGCCGATAGTTTTCCAGCATCCCCACATAGGCATCGAGCGTTTGTTTGTAGTCTTTTGAGGAAGTTACTGCCCGGGTGGCAGGATCGGGTTCATCGTTGTGGAAATAGAGAATCAGCGGAAGAAGGCTTCGTGCAAGTTGCTGAATGGTATCAGGGCTTTCGGTTATGGTAATCCGGGAAATTTCAGGCACCTCTTCTTTCGGAATCCATTCATACTCATAGATATCATTGCAGCAGGTTTCGCCGCGAATATGAAAGGATCCCGGTCGGTTGGAGGTGAAATAGCCGTTGCTGTCGCTGGGATTTACGGAGAAATAATACTCATTGGCAGATGAGTTGAACGGCAAGCCGGCATTTACCGGAGGGTCCCATCCGGCGAACCCTCCATCTGCCCGAAAAATATCATATCCACCATAGCCGGTATGCCAGTCGGAGGCAAACCAGAGCCTTGCGTGGAGGGTGTCGTAGAAGGGGGTCACTTCATTGCCCGGGGTGTTGATGATGCTGCCACAATTCACCGGCTCGCCGAAAACCCCTTCCTTTTCAACAACATACCAAATATCCATACCGCCAAAACCTCCGGGTCTGTTGCTCACAAAGTATAGCACGGCCATTTTCTCTTCCGGCAGGCGGCAGAAAAAGGGCTGTGTGTTTGAATATCCGGCAAGATTGATATTTGCATCCAGTGGAACAGGCTTCCTGAAACGGGCGTTGCGGTAAGTTGCTTTCAAAATCCGGCAGCCTGAAGTACCCTGCTGAATCCCGGAACATCTGGAAAAAAACACCCTCTGGCCATTGGGGTCGAAAGATATATTGGCATTGTGAGTACTCCTTTTATTGATCACCGCGGGGAGTTCAGCACCCCTGGTAAATCCGGACAAACGCAGCGACGAAGTGAAGATAGCGGTTCGGTAATCGAGTTGCGAAAAGGTTTGATGGTTTCCATCGCCGGCAGGCCTTAGGGCAGAGAACCATAAAGTGGAGTCGTTGACCTGAAATGCACCAAACTCGGACCATGGGGTGTTGATATGGGAACCAAGGTGACGAATCCGCACAGGCAATGTATCCGCGGGAAGAGCATCGGGCCGGCATGCCTTCAGCAGTTGTTGGGCATGGAGGTAACAGCAACCTTTCTGATTCGGTTGATTGAGGTATACTGCCAGGTTTCGGCAGAGCCCTTCTGCATCGCCCGATTGCTGTGACATGAGGGCCAGATAATAGGGCGCATCAGGGTAAATAGTAGGGTAATCGGGAAAGGAAGTTACCCGATTATAGGCAACAGCAGCTTTTTGGTAAGCATGATCATGGCGGTAGGACTCTGCCAGCTGATAAAGGGCAGCCAGGTCGGATGTATCAAGACTGACCACCTGTTCATACAGGGAAGCAGCCTCGAAATAGTCGTTTGCAGTCCAGGCTTCCCAGGCCATTGCTCCTTGCACCCCCAGAGATTCATCAGGGTACATGG
>CAZJZF010000548.1:0-2144 GCA_964550385.1 uncultured Lentimicrobiaceae bacterium
ATTAGTCATCAGGAGATAGCGGAGTGGAACAGACAACATATCAGGTGCTCGCCAAAACATTGGCAGGGTTGGAAGAGGTGTTTGCGGAGGAATTGGCGGAACTTGGTGTTGAAAACCCGGTAGTTGGTAACCGTGCCGTTACCTTTACTGCAGGGAATGACCTCGTATACCGGCTGAATCTTTGGAGCCGGCTCGCCTTGCGTTTTTTCAGACATGTGATTTCATTCAAAATCACCAAAGCATCAGATCTTTATGATGGGGTAAATACCCATGCCTGGTGGCGCGAAATTGGAGTAGATCAAACCTTTCGGATCGACAATACCATTTACTCCGACTTGTTTAACAGCCCTCTTTATGCATCCCAGCTTGCCAAAGATGCCATTGTAGATCAGTTCAGGTCAAGATTCAACAAACGACCTTCCATCGACAAGGAAAATCCCGATTTTATCATTCTCCTGACCATCAGAGGGAATGAATGCTCTATGTACTATGACAGTACCGGAGAGGCTCTCTTCAAACGGGGTTACAGGCAAAAAGCGGTGGCTGCCCCTATCAATGAAGTTCTGGCTGCCGGTATTCTGAGGCTGAGTGGATGGGATCCTGCAAAACCATTAATCGATCCGATGTGTGGCTCCGGAACAATTCCTGTTGAGGCAGCTTTGATGGGGATGAATATTCCCCCTGCTTTCGCCAGGAACGAATTTGCCTTTATGAAGTGGCCCGACTTTGACAAATTCCTATGGAGACGGATCAAAGAGGAAGTGTTTCCCAAACAGCTGGATCCCGATCTAGAAATATTCGGTTATGATATATCGGAGTCTAATCTTTCTATTGCACGCGAAAACATCCAGCACCTGCGGCTCCATAAGGATATCAGCCTTGCCAGAGCCGATTTTCTTCAACTGAAACCACCCGTTGACAACGGAACAATAATCATCAATCCTCCTTACGGTCAGCGACTTAAAACTGAACATCTTATTCCCTTATACAAAGGAATCGGCGACCAACTGAAAAATTACTTTCAGGGTTTTGATGCCTGGATTATCAGCTCTGATCTGGACGCACTGAAGTCCATCGCGCTCAAACCGCAATCGAAGTTTACCCTGTACAATGGCCAGCTCGAATGCAGACTGCATGGATTCAGACTCTTTAAGGGAGATTGGAATAAGCGGTTTGAAGAAGTATGAACTGAATAATTTATTGATATTATGGCAGATATAAGATCCATAGGGGTGCTGACCAGCGGGGGAGATTCCCCCGGAATGAATGCCGCCATCAGGGCGGTAGTAAGAACAGCCCTCTACCATAGATTGAATGCTTTTGGTATTTACCGTGGTTATGAGGGGTTAATTGATGGTGAAATCCGGCAAATGGATTACCCGTCTGTTGCAAAAATTATCCAACGGGGAGGCACTATCCTGCAATCGGCCAGAAGCATGCGCTTCAGAACGCCGGAAGGTATGGAACAAGCTTATGAGCAGCTTCAAAAAGCCGGAATCGATGCCCTGGTAGTAGTGGGAGGCGACGGTACTTTCAGGGGAGCGGAAGAGTTCTGCTCAAAATACCCGGTTAGAGTGGTTGGAATTCCTGGCACCATCGACAACGACCTTTATGGCAGCGATTTTACCATTGGTTATGATACTGCACTGAATACGGTGGTGGAAGCTGTGGACAAAATCCGTGATACAGCAGGCTCCCATAACCGTTTGTTCTTTATCGAAGTAATGGGGCGCGATGCCGGATTCATTGCTCTTCGCAGTGGCATTGCTACCGGGGCGGAAGATATCCTGATGCCGGAAACCGAAACCAGCATCGACGAGTTGGTGGAAAAGCTCCAACACAACCGGCGCGAAAGTAAAACCTCGGGTATCATCATTGTTGCCGAAGGTGATGAATTGGGCGGTGCCTATGAAGTGGCCCGAAAAGTGAACGAAAAATTTTCAGGCTATTCTTCCCGCGTAACGGTTCTTGGCCATGTTCAGCGCGGAGGATCACCTTCATGTATGGACAGGGTGCTGGCAAGCCTGCTGGGTTACGAATCGGTAAAAGCCCTCATCAATGGTCAGACCAGAGTGATGGTAGGACAGGTAGATAAAAAAATTGCTTACACCCCCTTTTCCAAAGCTACAAAACACAACCTGACC
>CAZJZF010000549.1:0-2141 GCA_964550385.1 uncultured Lentimicrobiaceae bacterium
TGTAAAAGGTGGATTCCTGGTTAACCCCAGGGTGCTGGATGCCAGAACAGAAATCACCACACAATTGCTTTCTGATGAGGGTTATGCGGTGGTTGTGCCTACCGATGAGGGTGAAGAGACAGAGACCTTCGTTTCCCGTGATTTCGAGAAAAAGTTTTTCTCTGAAAAGACCAACAGGATTTTCTGCCAGACCTTTCTGGAAAATGCCCTCCATGATCCAATCACCAACGAGATTGGAAAAACGATCATTTTCGCTGTGAGTCAAAACCATGCCCGCAAACTCACCGAGGTGCTCAACGAGTTTGCCGAGCAGATCTTCCCCGGAAAATACAACTCCGATTTTGCCCTTCAGGTAACTTCGCAGGTGGGGGATGCCCAACAGATGACCATCAATTTCACCAACAACAACCTGAGTGGCAAAACTGCCTGGCTGGAAGGGTATAAATCATCCAAAACAAGAGTTTGCGTTACCGTTGGCATGATGACCACCGGTTACGATTGCCCCGATTTATTGAACATCTGCATGATGCGACCCATTTTCAGCCCGGCCGACTTTGTGCAGATCAAAGGAAGAGGAACCCGCAAAAACACCTTTGAGTACACCTTCAAAAACGAGTTGAACGAAGAGGAGACCGAGCAGCACGAAAAGGAACTGTTTAAGCTGTTCGACTTCTTTGCCAACTGCGAGTACTTTGAAGAGAAGTTTGATTACGACGAGAAACTGTCGCTCCCCAAACCCCGGACAGGGAATGGAGCATCAGACAGTTCCGGAGTCAATATTGACAAATACACCACTTTTCAACCAGACCCCCTGTTGAGTTTGATAGAAGAGCCGGTTGGCCCCGAAGGAATGCGGATTGACAGGGAACTTTTCAGGAAGTTCGAAAACCGCATCAAGATGGACGACATCATTAAAAAGAATGTGGAACTCGGCAACTGGGAGCAAGTGGCAAGCCATATTCAACAGGAGATTTTCGACAAACCACACGAATACTTCAATCTTGAAAAGTTAAGAAAAGCGGCCAGAATTGACCGTAAGGTCTCCATTCGTGAAGTGGTTGAGAAAATCTTCGGCATCATTCCAAAGTTCAAGTCAAAAGACGAGTTGCTGGAAGAGGAATTTGATAAGTTCATCTCCATCTACCCGCCGGATGAGGATGTGAATGTAAGGGCGCTGAAATACTTTTTTAAAGCCTATATTGTAGACCAGGATATCCGTAAAATCATAGAAACCAAGGATTTCCATGCCCTGCAAACCCATCCCACGCTTACCATCTCGCAATTCAAGGCGGTTGCTGCCAAATACAGGGAAGTGATTCCTGTTTACATCAAAGATTACATCAAACTAGAGCGGTTCGCTGCTTAACAATATGCTGGATACACAAACAAAGAGAAGAATTGACGACTGCCGCGACATATTGGTAGGCAAGCTGCCGGATCCCAAAGCACAGATAGAGCAAATTACCATTGGCTTGATTTACAAGTTTATGGACGACATGGACAAGGAGGCAGTTGAGTTGGGTGGTTCGGCCAAGTTCTTTTCGGGTGATTATGAAAAGTATGGCTGGGACAAGCTTTTCGACACCAGGGTTACGGCTGCTGATATGCTTCGGTTGTATTCGGAAGCCATTGAGAGCATGGAGAAAAACCCGAACATTCCAAAGCTGTTTCGCGACATCTTCAACAATGCCTATTTGCCGTATCGTGATCCTGAAACCCTGAAAATGTTCCTGAAAACGATTGGCGAATTTGAATACACCCACAGCGAAAAACTGGGCGATGCGTTTGAATACCTGTTGTCGGTGATGGGATCGCAGGGGGATGCAGGGCAATTCAGAACACCACGTCACATCATCGATTTTCTGGTAGCCATTGTAGATCCTGATAAAAGCGACACCATACTCGACCCGGCCTGCGGCACCGCCGGTTTTTTGATTTCTGCCTACAAGCATATTTTGCTCAAACACACCAAAGCAAACCGTGAAGGGCTGAATATATACCAATACAATCAACGGGTTACAAAACCCTTCAACGATCTGGGGAACCAAATTACGCCTGATGACACCAGGAAATTAGTCCGGAATTTTACCGGTTACGATATTTCGCCCGACATGGTGCGCCTGTCGCTGGTGAATTTGTAT
>CAZJZF010000550.1:0-2139 GCA_964550385.1 uncultured Lentimicrobiaceae bacterium
CCCCTGCTTCACCGACTGAAAACGGGTTTCGCCACCCGTTGCTATGGAATGGCTGATGTTGAAGGCAAACTCAGTACACATATCCTTCCACAACCGGATGAATTTCTCAGGTAATACAACAATAATCCGGATGTCTTCGTAGGCAGCCTTGAATGCTGCCATCGTATGCATCAGAATAGGCTTCTCAGCAATAGGGATAAATTGCTTGGGAAGGCCGGTCTGCATTCTGGAACCTGTGCCTCCGGCTACTATGATCACATAACGCTCCATTTCCCGGCAGATCAGATAATCAGCATGGCATCGCCATACGTAAAAAAGCGATATTTCTCCTCCACTGCCACCTTGTATGCCTTAAGGAGAAAGTCGTAACCTGCAAAAGCCGATACCAGCATCATCATGGTGGATTGAGGCAAGTGGAGGTTGGTAATCATGGCATCTGCTGTGGTAAACTGGTAGGGCGGGAAAATGAATTTATTCGTCCAGCCGTCATAAGGTTTCACAATACCGCTTAGGGTAACGGCTGTTTCAAGTGCCTTGACAGAGGTAGTGCCGATAGCGCATATTTTGTGGCCGGTCACCTTGGCTTCATTGATTACATCCGTAGCAGTTTCGTTGATAAACATCTGCTCTGAATCCATTTTATGCTTCGAAAGATCCTCAACATCTACTTTCCGGAAGTTTCCGAGACCAGCGTGAAGCGTCAATTCAGCAATTCGAATACCTTTGATTTCCAGTCTCTTTAGCAATTCTCGGCTAAAATGCATCCCTGCTGTTGGAGCTGCAACAGCTCCTTCGTGCCTGGCATAGATGGTTTGATAACGCACTTCATCTTCTGGTTCCACTGGCCTGTCTATTACCTTTGGCAAAGGGGTTTTCCCCAACGATTTGATCTTCTTCTTAAAATCCTCATAGGGGCCATCAAATAAGAACCTGAGGGTTCTACCTCTGGAGGTTGTATTATCAATTACCTCGGCAACCAATGACTGGTCTTCACCAAAGAACAGCTTGTTGCCAATCCGGATCTTTCGTGCCGGGTTTACAAGCACATCCCAGAGTCTGCTTTCGGAGTTCAGCTCCCGAAGGAGAAATACCTCGATCCTGGCACCGGTCTTTTCCTTCATTCCATCCAGGCGGGCCGGGAATACTTTTGTATTGTTCAGCACAAAAACATCGCCATCATCAAAATACTCGATGATGTCTTTAAAACTCTTGTGCTCAATCGACTGATCTTTTCTGTTCAATACGATGAGTCTGGATTCATCTCTGTTTTCGGGGGGATAATTGGCAATAAGCTCCTGCGGCAGGTTGAATTTAAACTGCGATAATTTCATATATATTTTTCTCCTGTTCTCAAAAAATTTACGCAAATATAATGAATCGGGAAGGGTTTGTCCAGCGTTTTTTTCATTTCCAGAGGTATCCTATTGATATCCAGCGCAAAAAAACGTAGAATTGACCATTATTGTATAACGGATGGTGCCGTTTTTTGTTTCAAAACAGATAGAATTTCTGTCGGACAGATCTTCGGTTACACATCATTCGCTCACAAATGCAGAAAATGCCATCTCAAGGGTTTCAATGGTAAAGGCCTTGTCGGCCTGGTACTCCCCAATGGCAGTTCTTCTCAGACTTGTAAGATAGGCACATGTATTCAGTTCCAGCCCAAGGTCGCGGGCGAGAGCCCGGATATAGGTTCCCTTAGAGCAAAATATTTCGAAGGGGACTTCATCATTATTAAGTGGTTCTGTATGAAATGAATATACAGTAACCGGTCGCTTCGGCAACACCACATCTTCGTTGTTCCTTGCCATCAGATAGGCGCGTTTCCCCTCTGTTTTAATGGCAGAAAACAGGGGTGGCTCCTGCATCAGGTCTCCGGTAAGTGTTCCGGCTGCCTCCATAACCATTTCATTGGTAATGTGGTTTGTTGGGGCTGTCTGGCAAACCGGGGTTTCTGCGTCGAAGGAGGGGGTGGTTGCCCCAAGCCGGATGGTGCCGGTATAGGTTTTCGGGAGATCCTGCAGGGTATTGATGGTTCGGGTGGCTTTTCCGATACAAACCAGCAAAAGTCCTGTGGCCAGGGGATCCAGGGTGCCTGCATGGCCTGTCTTTGCTTTTGGGATTCCAAACCGGTACTTT
>CAZJZF010000551.1:0-2125 GCA_964550385.1 uncultured Lentimicrobiaceae bacterium
CCTCGTGCTGCAAAAAGGTGCCTATGGTGACTGGCTGCTCAATTATCGCGGAGGTAGTTTTTCTTTCCCATACGACCGAGATATTGAAAAAGAGTGCCTGGTCCGCAACGTGAAATACGAGGTGATCGCCGATGCACAAATGACTAAGATATTGACGGAAATAGCAGACCCGGAAACCAATATGGATGCCATGCGCCTGGAAAAAGCGCCCAAGGTCGCAGTATATTCTCCTCCCGGCAAACTGCCCTGGGATGATGCCGTGACCTTGGTGCTCACCTATGCAGAAATACCTTATACCATTGTATACGACGAAGAAGTTCTGAGAGAAGACCTGGCTTTGTACGACTGGCTGCATTTACACCACGAAGACTTTACCGGGCAGTATGGTAAATTTTATGCCAGCTACCGTTATGCCGACTGGTACCTCAGGGAAGTACAACAATCTGAAGCTTCTGCCAAAAAACTCGGTTTTGAAAAAGTGTCGCAGCTGAAACTGGCTGTTGCACATAAGATCAGGGATTTTGTGCTGGGCGGGGGATTCCTCTTTGCCATGTGTTCCGCTACCGACAGCTATGACATTGCCCTGGCTGCAGCGGGAGTAGATATTTGCCACCAGGTGTTCGATGGAGACGGCATGGACCCACAGGCGCAGAGCAAATTAGATTATGATAATTGCTTCGCCTTTGAAAATTTCTCTATCAGCAACAACCCCATGGAATATGAGTTTTCTGACATTGACAGATCTGCCGCGCTGCGGGTGGATGAGCTGATAGATTTCTTCAGCCTTTTTGACTTTTCAGCGAAGTGGGATCCCATCCCTACTATGCTCACCCAATGCCACACCAAAACGGTAAAAGGCTTTATGGGTCAAACCACTGATTTTAAAAAATCCGTTATCCGCCCTGACGTGCTCATTATGGGCGAAAGCAAGGCCCTGGGACAAGCGCGTTACCTGCATGGCACATTTGGCAAGGGAACCTGGAGTTTCTATGGTGGCCACGACCCTGAAGATTACCGGCACCTGGTAGGTGATCCACCAACCGATTTGAACCTACACCCCAATTCTCCGGGTTACAGGCTTATTTTAAACAATATCCTTTTCCCGGCAGCTAAGAAAAAACAGCAGAAGACTTAAGTATCTATCCTTCGTGGATGGTGAATTCGTAGTACTCCATCACGGGGTTGTGCAGGAGCTTCTTACAAGCCTCCTCGGCCTGACGTTCAGCATCCGCCTGGCTGGTGGCATTTATTTTAATAGTGATATGCTTACCAATACGCACCTGCTCCATACCACTATACCCCATGTTGTGCAGTCCGTGTTCTACCGCTTTGCCTTGCGGGTCAAGTAGTTCTTTCAGTGGCATCACATTGATCTCAGCTATATACATATCAGCGTATTTCAGGCAAAAATAGCGATTAGCTTGGTACCTCAAGCATATTGAGGAGATAATAAATCACCCTGATGAGGATATCATTGCTTAAGACATTCATAACATGCCGTAGCTGAATAACGCTGTATATTTGCCGAAAATTTGGTTATGCCTGCTCGCGATACAACTATCACTTTTCATGTGCGTCTTGACGACACCAATCTGCCTACCAATATTCGCTGGGAAGCACAGGATGGTGCTCAAAAAGATATGCAGGAAGCAACTGCTATGCTGATATCCCTCTGGGATGGAGTGGAGAAGAACAGCATGCGCATCGACCTGTGGACCAAAGATTTTCCTGTGGACGAAATGCATACTTTCTTTTTTCAGACCCTGCTTTCCATGGCCGACAGCTATCAGCGCGCCACAGGGAACCCTTACGTTCAGGCAGATATGAAAGCCTTCTGTATGAACCTCGCTGACAAGACCAGGGAGTACGAAGAAGGCCGGGGAAATATCAGGAAAGCTGAATAAGATATATTTCAAAACAAGCACACCAAGCAGGCAGCAACACATAACATGTTCCAGGCAACCAACATATCAGTTTATTTCGGCGGCAGGACGCTCTTTGAAAAAGTAACCTTTACGTTGCAACCACGCGACCGCGTAGGTCTGGTAGGAAAAAATGGCGCCGGGAAATCAACTTTGCTCAAGATTATCGCAGGAGAAAAAAATCCTGACACCGGGAATTTATC
>CAZJZF010000552.1:0-2124 GCA_964550385.1 uncultured Lentimicrobiaceae bacterium
GAGGCCCAGTGCGGCAAACTCCCATTCAGCTTCGGTGGGGAGGCGATATGAGGGGAGCAGTATTCCATCCTCCAGCCGAACGCCACGGGTACCGCTGCTGTTTGGGTTCAGGTCTTTAAGTTCTTCATCAACAAGACCAACAAACTGTCCGGAAAGATAGGATTTGGTATTGAAATTTTCTTCATTCTGCTGCATGGGGTCTCTTTTAAGCACTCCTTCATTGATAAGGATCTGCTCATTCACCCTGTCGGTACGCCAGGCGCAATAGTCGCGAGCCTGTAGCCAGTTTACGCCAACCACCGGATAATCCTGATACGCAGGATGGCGAAGGTATAACTCAGTAAAAGGCTCATTGAAAGCCAGCTTTTTCCTCCACACCAGAGTGTCGGGAAGGGCTTTTTCATAAATCCTGGGGAAGTCGATCCCATAAATTCTTGTGATCCAGTACAGATACTCGAGGTAATCTACATTGGATACTTCAGTCTGGTCCAGATAGAATGAGGTAACCGTAACCTTTCGGGGTATGTTATCCCAATTTTCGACCACTTCCTGATTGGTACGCCCCATCAGGAAACTACCTCCTTCGATGAACACCAGCCCCGGGCCTGTTTCCTGTTCAATAAACCGTTCCACCTGGAATCCTCCGTTGGCAGGGTCGTTGTACTCCCAGCCGGTTGTACGGGACATTGGTTTATTACAGGAAGTTGACCAGAAGGCAACTGCTGCGAGCAGAAGAATACCTGTAATCAATTTCACGTTTTTCATCATTTATTGGTATTTGAGCGTTTTGATTTTACTTTGGTTAAAAGACCGGACACTTGATAGGTTTATATCTCGGACCCTTTTCCGGGCAGTTGAACTTTAGGGTAAAGGATATTTCGTGTGCCCCTCCCGACACATTTTCGAGTTCGGAAACTGTAATGTCGTAGGAATAGCCAATTTTTATCTTGTCGTATTCAAATCCTGCCAATATGGCAATGGCATCGGCATAGCCAGCTACAGGGGATGATAAAAACTGCCGGTACCATAAACCTACTACCATAGGTGTTTTGTTGAAATACAACCCATAGTTGAGCTGGTGAAACTGCTGCTGCTGCTGATAGATGAGGCTGGGGAACAGACTGGGATAGGAGGTTTGGTACACCCCTTTACTCTTACCCAGGGGAATCTCGTAACCGGTTTGCACGGTAATCTTCCTGTAATGCACAGAAGCATCGGAGTCGTAGAAGGAGTTTGAAGGTTCGGTAAGGTGGTTTACGGCAACCCCGAAATAGAATCTGGGGGCATAGTAAAGCACTCCGGTTGAAAAATCGACATAGCTCACCTGCTCATTGCCGGGGATATTGGAGGTAGAGTAGATGAATCCGTCGCGGGAATCGATCATATCGCCAAAGGTAAGTTTACCCCAGTCGATGCTTTTGGCATAGTAGGATCCCTGCAAGGCAAAGTTGATGTTGTAGCGGTCTCGCTGATCAAGACCCAGGCGGTACGCATACATCATCCCGATGGAGTTGTGGGTTAAAACACCTTCGCCGGCCTGATCTGACATGGCAAGGATGCCAAGTCCCCCTCGGATGGCTTCGAAATACTGGTCGTAGGATGCATTATAGGTGATGTAGGCACCGGTAATGGAGGGCCATTGGTTCCTGTAGTTCATAATGAGCCTGGGGCAGACATTGGTACCTGCAAAAGCCGGGTTCAGATAAATGGGGTTCGCATAGAACTGCGAAAATATCGGGTCCTGTGCGGCCAATTGCCAACGGCCGGCAAAGAAGGTAAATCCGATCAGGAGGGTTATAAATATCTTTCTCACCGTATGGTTATTTGGTCTTGATCAGTTCCATTACTTTTGAGTTTACAATATTACAAACAATTTTTGAAACGGTGAACAACCCACAAAGTATATATCCTGAAACATTTTTTTCCGGAAATGATGCTATTCTTCTAAAAATCAGTTCTCACAGGCATTCCGGCAATGAACAGAAGTCTCAGTTGGCTTGTTTTATACCAGCAAAATCGTTTAAGGTTTCGTTTTTTTTATGAAAAACAAGACTTTTTCGGTCAATTTGGGGTCATTGGTTGCGGTTTCTTATAAAAATATGCAATCCATGAACAATATTACAG
>CAZJZF010000553.1:0-2120 GCA_964550385.1 uncultured Lentimicrobiaceae bacterium
ATGCTGTTGGCCGTTGGCTTTTTTTCATTACTGATGTGGCTAATATTTTCGCCAAAAGCTAAAAGCCAAGGGAGCGCAACCTTTGTAGCTCCGGAGGAGCGTAATATCGGTAGCAACGAGGATTTCGGAAGGTTTTCCTCCCCTCCCATTTCAGGGGAGGGGTCCGGGGAGGGGTTTTATGATGGTTCAAGGCGCCCGTACCGCCTGCGGCGTCATCTTCGACTGTGCGAGCGCGGTTCAAAGTTCAAGGTCAAAGCGAAGGATGCTGTTAGCTGTTGGCCGTTAGCCGTTGGCATCTTTTTCATAACCTTGGTGGATTAGATTTCTGCCAATAGCCAAAGGCCAAAAGCTAACAGCCAAAAGCCAAAGGAGCGTCATACTAATTGCGTGACGATTTTCTCCAGCCAGAACCGGTCGGTTTCGTCGAAAGCATGGTATTTTGTGCTATCGACATCCAGCACCCCGATGATCTCGCTATTCTGATTCCGCAGAGGGATTACGATCTCGCTGCAGGAGCGGCTGTCGCAGGCGATGTGTCCCGGGAATTCGTGTACATTGCCAACCATCACCGTTTCCTGCCGGTTGATGGCGGCCCAGCACACCCCGGTGTCTTTTTTAAGGAGCTGGCATGCCACAGGGCCCTGGTAGGGACCTGCAATCAGTTCCCCCTCATCCAGGAGATAAAAACCGGTCCAGAAGAAGTAGTCGATCTTATGACGCAACACGGCAACCACGGTTGCCATTCTTGAAATGGTGTTGCCTGGTTTCTGCAACAGCTCTTCCAGTTGCCAGAAAATTCTTTGGTAGCGTCCTTCCTTTTGTTTCTTATTCATGGGTTTTCCGGGAGCAATCTCCTGTTTTACAGAGACTTTCAACTCATTTATCAGATTAGAAATAAGCCTCAAACAGCATTACTGCAAAGGGAGTCGGATTCCTGATGTCATCACTTCATTGGCAAATGGACTTGATGGTAAAAAGTCACGACTGTAAAAGGGGTGGGGTTCAATTCGCAAATCAATATTGCGTCTGAGCTGCATCAATTCCCTTTGTACCCTGAAAAAATCCGGCATTTCATCAATTACAAGTGCAATATCAATATCACTATCCTCATTAGCAGTGCCTTTGGCATATGATCCAAACAGATACACACTGCGTAATCCCAGTTCTTTAGGTATAACCATAATATACCTGTTAACAGTATCTATAATTTCTCTTTTAACCATTGTCTTAACAATTCGATCCGATTTGACCATGTATCAGAAAACTCCTTCGTACAAAGCCGGTAAAAATCCTGCTTATAGCTATCGTACCGTGCGTTAATATTGAAAGTGGTAATATCATCCAGCCACTCCACCATTACAGCATCGGGCTGAAGTCCAGACTTTGTTGCAAGTCTCAGTAAATCATGGGTGTAGATCGGGTGTTGATGTAAATTTTTAACGTAATAAGCTTTCAGAAGTTTTTCGATAACAAGATGGCCAATAAACAACGCCCAACTGTAATCTCCTGATTGCAGCAGATTCTTCATGGTATTGTAATCCTTATCGGAAGTTTCCTTCCAATACTTACTTATCTTTTCGTAGCCTTCAATATTGTCCATAAAGTGTCTGGCCCAATTTCTACCAAAAGCAAATATACAATTTTTTCAGGCAGGATGTCTGAAAACCAGAGTTTCTACTTTACTATTGTGGTGTTGTACGAAACGCCGGAGGCGTGGAAGTAGCCCAGGGCGCCATTGCTGATGTTCCCCTTGATGTTGGCAGGTGGACCGGCACCGCCTCCCTGGTTCCATACGGTTTCGAGCATCAGGGTCACGATGAAATCGTAATACTGCCTGGTAAGACCGCGGGTTTCCACCACGATGGTATCGCCGGGTTGGGCATTTATTTCATCAAAAATGGTAAGACCGGGAATGTAAACCCCGTTCACAAAAGTGTCATCGATAAACCTCGATTTGTAGAGTGTGTCAGTCTGGAGCTTTCCGTTCAGCCAGTAATTCCACATATAGCAATCGCCGGCTGTGGCAAGTTCCTGACCCCATCCATTCACCTTGAAAAGCTGAGGCGTTGAGGCGGGTTTCTGCTTTTCCGTTACAATCGAATCGAGCAGCATGGCAGGTT
>CAZJZF010000554.1:0-2120 GCA_964550385.1 uncultured Lentimicrobiaceae bacterium
TAATGCAGAACCTGCATCCAAAACCAAAGTAGGCTTGCTGTCATCCCACAGGGTAGCGCTGATTCCGGCATCTTTCCATTTGGGCATCAGCAGGTTGTTGAAGGCTGTTGTATTAAAATGGGCTACAAAAACTGAATCACCACCGGGGAAGTTTGCGTGAGATTTGAGCGCAGTACCACGGGGGTTGGTAGCATGCTGCAAACCATTTGCTGGAGCTGTTGTGAAGACGGTTCCGGCTGATCCATAGCCGTTGCCACCCCAATGTTCTACACCAGCAAGAACCAGATTCCTGATCTGCAGTTCATTATCAAGGAAAGCCTGTCCTGAACCGGCTTTGTCATCATCGATATAGAGGCCATTCGGGAAACCGGTCATGAAAGAGTTGTAGATAGAAATCCTGGAGTTCCTGCGAAGCTGGGCAGCATGCTGGAACTGAAGGTTAACGGGATCTTCGCGGTCGCCTTTAGGTCCGATCAGGGTTACATTTGCGAATACTGCTGAAGTAAATGGGGTTGCGCCACTTCCGCTGCCATTGTTGTCCACTTCAAAACCATTGGAACCCGACTGGTCGGCCAGCATGGCACCACGGATAGAAAGGGCAAACTGAACATTTCCACGGAATCCGAAGTCAACATCGAGATCATCATCCAAACAACGGTAAGCGATCAGGTTCTTGCAGCTCACGGTGCCACCAAACCATTCGAAAGCATCGTCAAGACCATAGGAACACATCACATTTTCGATTACAGTACCGCTTCCAACACTTCCCATGGTCAGTGAGTTAACCTCTTCGTTGGGATTGATGGGAACGCCTGCATACTCGATACGCACATATCTCAGGATACCTGAATTATCTGCATCATCATTACCACCATGAAGTCCACCGTATCCACCTTCCAGCTCGGTAGGTACTCCTGTGGTTTCGGTTACATTGTTTTTGGCTTTTCCACAGATCACCAGTCCGCCCCAATCACCAGGATTGCGGAAACCAGGTTCTTTTTCTGAGGTCATAATGATGGGTTTGCTGGCAGTACCATCCGCAATAATTTTTCCACCCATCTGCACAATCAGAGTTCCTTTTGAGCTTCTTTCGCCAATGATCACGGTACCCGGTTCAATGGTCAGTGTGGCGCCATCCATTACCCGAACAAAACCCTTCAGCTTATATACGGTATCGGCATCTAACTTTACATTGCCGGTAAGCTCACCAGATACTTCAACTACTTTTTTAGTGGTAGGCTTCGGATCATCAATCGGATCATCTGTTTTGTCGCAAGAGGTTACTACAAACAGGGCAGCCATCAGGCTTAAAAGAAACAGGTTTACTTTTTTCATCATTTTTTCGTTTTCGTTAAACACTTTTTGTTGAATAATTAACTTTGGCAAAAGTACCGGTGCCATATAAACTTAATGTTAGCACTGGTTTATGAAAAAGTTAGAGAACCCCACTGGGGCAGAACAATTTCTTTACTTTCACGTTCGGAAAATAAACCCCCGGTTTCTCCGTTTAGCCCCCATATCCTCAACGAATGAAGCGACTCATCCTCACGGCTCTTTTTCTCTCGTTTTTTTATTCCGTGGTAACAGCACAGCACGGTTCCGGTAACACTTTTCAGGTGATGAACCTCTCGGTCTCGCCACGGATAGCCTCCTTTGGAGGTAATTTTCTGCCCCTGCAGGATAAGGATGTTCTGCTGGCGTTGAACCATCCGGCATTGATCAACTCCGACCTCCATAACGCATTGGGGTTCACTTTCCTCAACTATCCGGCTGGCATCAGTGCCGGCAATGTGGTATATGGCCGGACCTTTGAAAAATATGGCAGCTATGTGGGAGGTATCCGTTTTGTTCATTATGGCACCTTCGACCGCACCGATGCCGCCGGCAATGTGCTGGGGAATTTTACCGCTTCTGATATTGTGGTAACAGCTGGGTGGGGCAGAAGCCTCTCTAAAGGGATCAGTATGGGTGCTGCTCTCAATGTGATGATCTCCGATTACGATGTGTGGTCATCCGTGGCATTGGGTGTCGACCTTTCGGGCCACTACCAGAGCCAATCGGGTTTGTTCGACGGAGCCCTGATCATCCGGAATGTGGGGCGTCAGATCGTACGTTTTTCC
>CAZJZF010000555.1:0-2110 GCA_964550385.1 uncultured Lentimicrobiaceae bacterium
ACCGGGATTTACCATTGGCGACAATTACGCCTGGTTCATCGACAACATCAGGGTGTTCGGAGCAATTTCTGAGCTGACACCACCAACGATCACCATTAATCCGCCGATTTTATCCGACACTGTGATGACTACAGGGCCATATGATATTTATGCCACCATCACCGATGCTTCGGGGGTTTCTTATGCCAAACTGGTATACGATGTAAATGGAGGCACCAAAGATACGCTGGTGATGTCCAAAACTACTGGCAATATCTGGATGGCAACCATTCCAAGCTATACATACACTAACAAAATAAATTACCAGGTGCTGGCAGTTGATTCCAGCCTGAGTGCCAATATGGGATTTACACAGTGGTATTGGTTCTATATCAAGAAAGGGAGTACCGGTTTTGTTCAAATCGGCACAGGCACCACATCCACGGGCAGTGCAGGGCCAATCTATATCTCCGGTGCTACCAGCTCCTACCTCTACAGCAATCATATCAGTGTGTTTACCCCGACAGAGTTGGGAACCGGAGGTAATATTGCTTCAGTGCAATGGTATAAAACCAACGCAGAGGGATATAATCTGGGGAATGCTACACTGAAAATTTACCTGAAGCATACCAGCATTAATACTCTTCCTACCGCCACAGGGACCTTTGCCACCGAGCTAAGTGGTGCTACACTCGTGTATCAGAATACCAGTCAGAACCTCCCTTTGCAGGCGGGATGGGTGGACTTTACCTTTAATCTGGGTGCCTTTGCTTACAACGGCACAAGTAACCTGATGATTCTGGTCGATTGGTACAGGCCGGGCAGCCCAACAGCAGCTGTTCCCTGGCAATATACTACTTCTACTGGTAAAGCCTACACATGGGCTGCTTCTGTGACGCCACCCAATATTGGATATGGAAGTGGTTACCGTCCCAATATTAAAATTGGATTTTTGGCCAGCGGACTCACTCAGGATGCCGGAATCCATCAGGTTGTTACCCCCACCAACCCTACCTATACCACAACCGCGCAACCAGTGAGTGTAAGAATCAAGAATTTTGGGGTTGATACTTTGATAAAGGCGACAGTGGATTGGTCGGTTAACGGAGTGCCACAGACACCGTACCTCTGGACTGGTTCACTGGCAGAGCATGTGGTCTCCAATCCGGTAGTCATTGGCAATGTTGCCCTTGCACTGGGGCAACAGGTTATTAAAGTGTGGACTTCCATGCCCAACGACAGCATTGACAAGGATTTCAACAACGATACCCTTTCTAAAGCAGTACTGGTTTGCAGCGGGTTGCTGTCGGGCACCTATACCATTGGGCCGGGAGGCGATTATGCCACCATGACCGGTGCCATAGATGGTTTGATGCAATGCGGACTCGGTGGCCCGGTGATTTTTAACTTCCTGACCGGGGCAGGCCCCATCACCGGCGGTTTTGAGATCGGAAATATCATTGGTGCTTCGGCAGTGAATACCATCACATTCAATGGAAACGGAACGGTTATCAATCAGGGAGCAACCTCCTATATGTTGGGTTTCAACGGCGCATCCTATGTAACAATCGACAATTTCAATATCATTAATACCACACCTTCAACCAACCTGTTTGGTGTACTGATTCGGGGTGGATCAAAGTATATTACTATCCGCAACAGTTTGATTAACGTTGGAATAACATCCACCAGTTCTGCTTCTGCCGGGATCGTGGTTTCCAACTCTACTACATCAGCAACAACTGCCGGTAATAATGGCCGATACCTGACCATTGAAAACAATGAAATTATTGGTGGATATTACGGTATTACCCTTTTAGGGAACTCCTCCTATCTGGATTGCTTCGGGAACAAAATCCTGAATAATCAGGTAAAGGATTTCTATCTGTATGGTATTTATCTTACCAATAATGATACAGGGATCGTGTCAGGAAATCTCATCAGCCGGCCAACACGCTCAACCATTTCAACGCTGTACGGCATTTATGCAAGTACCAGTCGTAATATGAAGTATCTTAAAAACCAGGTGTTTAACACGGGTATTGCATCCTATTCAGCATACCCTATGTACATCACCACTTCGGCAAATTCAGCAGGGTATGAGACAGAAATTATAAACAATGCCGTGTAC
>CAZJZF010000556.1:0-2109 GCA_964550385.1 uncultured Lentimicrobiaceae bacterium
TAATACTGTTAAACCCACTTCGTGGGTTTTTGGTTGAGGAAAAATGGTTCTATAGCGGCAATTCTTTTCCGAAATAGTCGAATTTCTTTGTTTCTGTGCCGTTTGTGATGGCAAAACTATGGTCATCATCATAATAATCACACTCGCCGGCTATGGGTTGCACAAGGAATTTGTCGGTTTGGGCGTTAATCAGTCCCCATTTTCCATCCATGGTTTGCACCAGAACGTTCATCGCAGCATCATCGTTAAAATATACCTGTTTGAATTTCGCAGTGCTGCTTTTAAAAACATTGGTTTTACCGTTCAGCATCCAATAACCGGCACAATAGGTACTGTCCTCATCCTTTCCCTTTTCCATCCTTCCAAACAGCAGGTCGGAATTTGCGATAAACATATGAATACTCCGGATATACCTGCCCCCATCATAGATCTGGGCGAGCAAAAGTTTGCCATTGGCATCAAACAAACCAACCCGTTCCGGCACAGCATCCATTCCGTAATCATCCTCTTCCTCATCGTATTCCTCTTCATCGTATTCTTCTTCATCGTTAGCTTCTCCGTCTTTCATCTCTCTGATTTCTTCTATCGCAAGAAAACCTGCCAGCTTATCACCGGATTCGGGATTTCCGAAATAGATCGGCATAAAATAGCCCTTGTAAAGACAGGGAATCAGGGTTTTCTGGGTTTTAACATTGATAAGCCCGGCTTTACCTTCCTTAATTACCGTTAGAAAAGGATAATACATGGTATTAAGGCCGGAGTAAATCACCGGAATTACCACCAATTTCTTTTTCAGATCAAACATTCCGAACTTTTTTTGGTTCTCGAGGATCACGAAATCGTCGCCCCTGTAGTTGATGTTATCGTAAGCAACCGGAATAGCAAGGCTTTTGCCCTTTACCGAATAGAGTCCCCATTTGCCTGCATTACCCACCAGACAAAACCACAGATCATCTCCTTCATAATAACTATACTCATCAATGGTGTCATATAGAATCGGAATTACTTGTTCCCCTTTGATATTGATCAATCCAGATTTTGACTTCGATTTCACAAGAAAGTAATGATGTGTGGCAAGCAGGTACTTTTCCGGCACAAAATCAGGGGTAAGAACCTTCCCTTTCTTGGTTATCAGGCCATAGAGACCATCCTTTTCAACCTCGGTGATGTTCTCCCTGAACGGAAGGTTGATGTCGTCATAGATGGGTTCCACCACCACCTTACCTGTGGAATCGATGAGACCTACAAGCCATTCCAGCTTTTTCGCCTTATAGAGTGCTTCGAGCTCCTGAGCTTTGAATGGGCCACCTTTCGCAGTGAAACATCCTGCAAAGCCATTTGTTAGCTTGAGTTCGAGATCTTCGTACTTTGCAGGAAGCACAACAGTTCCTGCCAAATTCTTTAACCCAAAAAGCGTTCTGCCGTCCTTTATTTCTTCAAAATGAACCAACCCGTAATCTTTCCATGTTTTCTGGCCCATCAGGGAAACAGAAAGCAACAGCATGCATGCCAACGCCATTTGCCTGTTCATAAGAAATGTGATTTAGGATGAATAATGCCTGGGACCGGGAACTGACAGAAGCTCCGTTGCGGAGGATAAGAACAAAAGTACAAAAAACAATAGAACACGGATATAACTGATTTTACTGATTTTAACGGATTAAAGCACATGGTTGAATTTCTATGTCCTCCATGCACTCTCTGTGATTAAGCATAAAAAGTTCAGCACTTTGCAGTTGAGATAAACTCTGCCCAAAATTTTATTATTTTAATAGCAGCAGGAATTCCCCGGCAAAAATTGATTTTATTATTTTATTGCAAGTGAATGATTTGTGGTAGTATAAACAAGAAGAATACTTCAAACGAAATCATAATACACCCAACCCCGCTTGCGGGGTTAAACAAAGATAGCCCCGGGTAGTACCCGGGGAAATAGGTGCAGGTGCAAAACAACCCCGATAGGGGTTGAACAAGGCATTTCTGTCAAGAGTCAGCAATATGCAATGATTTTATTTTGATTACCCTCATTCCAATTTGAAAGGCATTTCCTGTTGAACCCACTTCGTGGGTTCCTGGGCGTCGGGGCATCTTTTACCCCGGATGCGATCC
>CAZJZF010000557.1:0-2109 GCA_964550385.1 uncultured Lentimicrobiaceae bacterium
TGCCGTATGTTGGAGAATCTAAAAACATTTCCAACGGAGGTACCAACGAAGAGGTGGTCACCGTCAGCTGACCAGGTGATGGTCTGAATCATTCCGCCTGTAGTGGTGCCGATTTTAAACCATTCCGGGGTGCCACTGAAATCCAGCGCATCACGAGTCATCCACAGACCTGTACGTGAAGCTAATACAAAAACACTCTGAATTGGATTCTGGATCATCATGGAATCCCCCTTGGCGAGTCCGGCCAGAAGTGTATGGCTGAAAGGGTAGTTGTTATGGTCGTGTGATCTGACCCTGATTACCTCACCGGCCAGATAGTTGGTATCGGCAACAAACATGATAGAATCCTTGGAGTCGTATGCTTTGATCGTTTCCCAAAGTGCCAGTGGAGTAACAAAATTGGAAAAGTTAGTACCGGGGGTTCCTTCCAGAAGCATTCTTACGTTGAAAAATTCTGCTGTTGTTGCTGTGGTCCCTTTATAAGCCTTCTGATAGGTTTTAAAATCGTTGGCAGTTCTGGCCGCTGAGCCATACTGGGATGAGACGAAATAAGCTTCTGGATTTATCTGAGAGATTGCAGCATAGCCACCGTCGCCTGCCCACAGTTCACGGGCAGATTTGCTGGTATTCCCTCTGAAATCGAGGAACTGATAACTGTTATCCTGAGTACCTCCCATCACCTGCCCCGAACCGCTGGAAGTAACGGCATAGTACTGGATCGTGTTGTAATTTTTATTCATCATGGCAAAGGAAACGCCCCGATCGAGCGAACGGTGAATACCGCCATCGCATCCTACAAAGAGAATGTTGGGATTGGTGGGATGGAATACGATCTCGTGGATATCAACGTGAACATAAAGGCTGCTGGTTTGCGAGAAGCTTCCGGAGGTGATCTGAGTCCAGGTTCCTCCATCACTCCATGACCAGATATTGATGCCACCCACAAGAATCTTGTTTTTGTCATCCGGAAAAACAGCAATAGCATTGTCATATTCACCCTGATTGCTGTGGATGCTGAAGGTTGCCGTAGCAGCAGGTCCAATTTGTGTCCAGGTAGCTCCTTTATCTGCAGTGCGCCAAACGCCCTGGGTTTTCCCGTCAGCGGCAGCAAGAGATGCATAAATATAATTCGGGTCTGATGGGGCAATGGCAATCTCCATTCTGGATCCGGCCCCGGGAAGTGATCCGGTGACACCAGAAACACGATTAAAATCAGTACCGTTATTAGAAACATAACAATGCTTATTGATAACTGCCACAACGGTTCCATCGGTGGCCACATTCACATCCTGGGCATTGGTATTTCCGGAAGGATTAAAGGTAAGGGCAACATTCCATGTGGTTCCTCCGTCGGAGGAAGCTTTAAGGCCAATGGAGGTTGCTGCATATACAGTTCCGTTGGGCGCAACTGCCATTTCATTAACAAAGAGCCATCCGCTGGTGACCGGCAAAGTGGTGAAGTTGGTTCCATCGGTAGACTTATAAATTCCCATGCCATTGAAGCCCTGGGCTCCTATGCCATACCCCTGATAGAAACCTTCACCGGTACCCACATAAATATCCCCGTTGGGGGCTTGGGCAATACAACCAATAATGATATTTTCTGCAACTGAAGCCACTTTCGTCCAGCTACTTCCACCCGTAGTGGATTTCCAAAGCCCACCGCTTACAGATCCTGCATACATGGTATTCGGATTGTTCTTGTCGAAAAGAATTGCACGTGTACGGCCTCCCAGATTATCGGGACCCATTTCTTCCCAGGCCCAGCTCAATGATTTGGAACTCTTCATCTTGCCCATTTCATTGAGAGCATTCTGAATATCTGCCTCAGAAACCTCACCTGTCAATTGATTAGAACGAATGGTTTTCCAATAATCTGCAGCACCCCTCATTTCCTGCCCGGGATTTTCCGAACGTGGAATATAGCTACGCTCTTCCACTCTCTGGAACAGGGTAAAAAACAGGATCGCCACCAAAGGCAGAACCGATACGCTCAAAAGTAAACCTTTGTTTTTCATACTTTTATTGATGTATTAATTGAATTTCTATCATATCCGTTTAAGGGGCACAAGTTACATCTTTTTCATTTTGCAGCAAAAAAAACTTAAC
>CAZJZF010000558.1:0-2101 GCA_964550385.1 uncultured Lentimicrobiaceae bacterium
CTCATCTGTTTCGACAAGCCCACCCTGTTCTGGTGGGAGTCGCCGGCAGGCAACAGGATGCTCGCTTTCAGGGCAGAACACTACATGACCGGCAACACGGTATTCAAGATCCACTCGGGCAATTTCGATGTTTTTGAGGATGAACTGCTTACCTATCTGGCTGATCTGGAGAAGAAAGGGTATCAATACAATACGATATCCATCCAGCATTCGGGTTATATCACCGACAACAGCCCGCCTTCAACCCATGCTTCCGAGATGAT
The DNA here is from genome assembly GCA_964550385.1 of uncultured Lentimicrobiaceae bacterium. Lineage (GTDB taxonomy): Bacteria > Bacteroidota > Bacteroidia > Bacteroidales > SKPS01 > SKPS01. The sequence continues at coordinate 264 of CAZJZF010000558.1, forward strand.
CAGGAAGTGGAACGAGAAGTACAGCTGGCCACAGCTGAAAACCGCTACCGCTACAGAATTTTTCGAGGAGATGGAACTGGCACATGGCAGCACTTTTCCGGTGATCAGAGGTGCCTGGCCCGACTGGTGGACCGACGGCTTTGGTGCCTCGGCACGAGAAGTTTCGGCCACACGCAGTGCTCAAACCGATCTCATCGCATCCACTGCTGGCCTCACCATGGCTGCACTATCCGGAGTTAAACTTCCGGAAGGAATCAACGACAGAATCGAGGCAGCAAACTCAGCCCTGCTTTTTTATACCGAACATACTGTTGGTTATCACGGCAGTGTTCGGGAACCCCTTCACCGGTATACCATGGAGCAGCGGGCGCTGAAGGAATCGTATGCATGGGAAGCAGGAAGAAGATCCCGGATGATAGGAGAGGAGACGATGGGACTGCTGCAGAGCACCCTTCCGCGCAATGCAGAACCTACCCTGGTGGTGTACAATTCACTGAACTGGCAGCGGAGCGGTATGATGAAGGTGTATATCGACCACCAGATCATTCCGCGCTATTCCCGGTTTATCATCACCGATGCTGACGGCAAAAAGGCGAAGGCTCAACCGCTTGAGCACCACAGTGATGGCACCTATTGGGCAGTGTGGGTGGAAAACGTTCCTGCTTTCGGATACAAGAGTTATGTCATCAGAGTAAACCAGAATCCTGCGGTGGTAACGCTCCTGAATGAGCCCGATAAACCCCGCGGAGTATTGGAAAACAAGTGGTACAAGGTTACGATTGACACGTTGAAAGGGGTAATTACCAGCCTGTACGACAAGGATTTAGGCAAAGAACTACTGGATCAGGGGGCACAATATGCGGCAGGCAGTTTTATTTACGAAGAGCTGGAGAACAGGGCACAGATGGAGTCGTTTCGGCTCGACAACTTTACCCGCAGCCTGCCCGATTCGGTGTGGCTGGATGGATATGAAAAAGGCGATCTTTGGGATGCTTTCCGGTTTAAAGCCAATACTGCTGCAGCCACGCGCGAAGGTGCCCTGGTGTTTGAATACCGGCTGTACCGTGTGACCAAAAAGATAGAATTGGTGTATGATATTGAAAAAAAGGCAGTTGTGTCGCCTGAAGGGATTTATATTGCCCTGCCATTCACCCTTCCCGAAGGAAAGCTCGCTTTTGATGTACAGGGTGGGGAAATGCGGGCCGGTATCGACCAGATTCCCGGATCTTCCAACGACTGGAATACTGTGCAGAACTATGCACGCTTGTCATCCCCGGATGCGCAGGTGGTGGTGGTATCGCACGATGCACCCCTCATGCAGTTTGGCGGCATCAATACCGGGCGTTACAAGGCAGGTGCAGTGCCGGAATCGACCCACATCTATGGCTGGCCGATGAACAATTACTGGACAACCAATTTCAATGCCGACCAGCGCGGCGGACACCTGTGGAGCTATTCGGTTACCAGCATGCCGGGCAATGGGTCTGCCGACGCGTTGCAACACGGATGGGGAATCCGTGTTCCCTTCCTGCACCGGGTGCTGCCGGGTGGGGGAGAGGGAAACAAACTCCCTCAGGGATCTTTTATCTCCGGATGGCCTGAAAACATGCTCCTGATCAGCGCATCTCCCGAAGAAGGTGGTCGTTCAGCCATCCTCCAGGTTCGCGAAACCGGTGGCAAATCAGTATCCTTATCAATCTATAATGAGCTGAATAACAAGCCTCTAAAGGTTGAAAGGGTTGATGTGACCGGAAATACAATGCCCAATCCAACCGCTGCGCTAAAGCCACTTGAATCGGGGTTTTTCCGGGTTTGGTTCTGATGGAGGTTTTAAAGGA
>CAZJZF010000559.1:0-2100 GCA_964550385.1 uncultured Lentimicrobiaceae bacterium
TACAATATTGGATCAACCTCAACCATATACGGGATGTATATTTTAGGGACTAACACCAATATAAACCTCTATTTCAACACTATACATCTGAATACCACAGGCAATACCGGAACTGTCCGGGGAATGTTTTTAAGTACTGCCCCTAACGGTTACAACCTCCGTAACAACATTGTCAGCCTGACCGGTTCAGGATCTGGAACCAAACACTGCATTTATATTACTACCTCCTCTGCTACCTTCACCTCCAACTACAATAACTGGTGGATGGGTTCCACCGCGGGTACCAACTATTTTGGATACTGGGGATCGGTTCAAACCACTTTTACCAATTGGAAGACTGCTACTTCTCAGGATGCCAACTCAATGAACATTGCGCCTCCTTTTGTCTCGGCTACAGATTTCAAGCTTTCAAACACCCTTTTATCTGCCAAAGCAATTGCCATACCCGGTGTTACTGAAGATATCTTTGGTTTCCCAAGGGGGGCTTTACCAACCATCGGTGCACATGAAATTCCTCTGATTCCAAAAGATGCCGGAGTATTGAATTTTATTACCCCAACTTCACAATCGGTGATCGCCGAGGCATCTACCGTTCCGGTAACTGTTACCCTGCAGAATTTTGGTACCGATACCATCAATGGGATGGATGTTTACCTGAAAGTGAATCAGGGAACGCCGGTACTGTCGGTTTTTTCAACACAGTTGCTGCCTCTGCAAACAATCCAGTTCAACCTGCCAAGCTATACCTCCCCCGCAGGAATCACAAAAGTTTGTGCCTATACGGCTTTAACGGGTGATACCAACTTCTTTAACGATTCTGTCTGTATTACGTATTACGCAACGCCTCAGGTAGATGCCCAGATGCTGAGGATTTTACCCATGGCAAATGGTTGCGGTTTGGGTCTTGATACCGTAAAAGTGCAGATTAAAAACATAGGGGTTACAGGCATTCCGCCTGGCTACACCATCTCCTATCAGGTAAAGGGCTCCGCTACGGTGATCACGCAAACCACAACGCCGGGCATTCCTGTAATGGACAGCATTACCGTGGCTTTTACCACTCCGGTTGACCTGTTTACGAATACAGACTCTGTTTTCGCCATCAGTGCCTGGGTGAATGTTTCGGGTGACAATGTTTTGTACAACGATACCGCCAAGCTCAACATCACATCACTGGCTATACCGCCTGTGCCACAGGTGGTTTCGCCGGTAAACTCCGGCTATGCTGCCAGTTCTTTACTGAATGCCACCAGCTCCAATACTGTGCTTTGGTACAATGCATCTGCCGCAATTACTCCGGTAGGAGTGGGCTCCACCTACCAAACCCCGGTTCTGTACGATACCACTACCTTCTATGCTGCCGCCCGATCAACCGCAAATTGTATGAGTGCAAAGGTGCCGGTAAGTGTGTTTGTTACCGGCTTTCCTCCCGTTGATGCAGGAGTGGTAACCATTGTCAGCCCTATTGGAACGGCTACTTCCGGTGTGCCACAACCCGTGATTGCAAAACTTAAGAATTATGGATTAAGCCCACTTACCAGTGCTAAAATCGTATGGAGCCTGAACAATGTTATTCAGGATACGGTTGACTGGATCGGAAACCTTGCCTGGAGTCAAACCGAAGATGTTGTCCTGGATACTCTTACCTTTACATCAGGAAACCAATGCATTGCAGCCTATTCAATACTGCCAAACGGGTTGACGGATACAGTGCCTACCAACGACAATGCTTCCCTCTGTGTGAAAGTTTGTATGCAAGGGATCTATACAATAGGACCTTCCGGAACAGGTACCTACAACTACAACACCTTTGGGGCAGCCCTTACCGCCATGCAAACCTTTGGAATGTGTGGTCATATTATTTTCGACGTTTATCCCGGAACCTACACCGAACAGATACTTGCAACCCATATTGCCGGCACTGATGCCAATAATACCATCACTTTCAGGGGTGTTACTGGCGACAGTTCGGCAGTAATTCTACAGTATGCTGCAACGGCATCTGCCACCAGTTATACCATTAAATTCAGTGGTGCTAACTATATGACGTTTAAGTATATGACTCTGCGTGCAACAGGAACCTCCTACGGAAGGGTAGTT
>CAZJZF010000560.1:0-2098 GCA_964550385.1 uncultured Lentimicrobiaceae bacterium
TTGCATTGCGCGGTGATACCATTCGGAAGAAAGGGTTATGGAAAGATATCACCAACAAAGCCTTGGGCGGCCTGCCCGGTGTGCAGAAAGAAGGCACCGATGGGATCATCACCTCTGCGGAATTTATCCTTTATCCCGCCTATGAAAAGAAACTGACCTTTTGTCTCGAGTTTTTCGGCAAGGATATGGACGAGGCTAGTCGGGTCATTGTCGAGATTTCAGAACAGTTCGTCAATCACGGCGAAGAAGCCTTGATGGCGCTGGAGCACTTCGACGAAGAGTATATTCGGGCAATCAATTACAAAGTGAAAGCTGCCCGGAGCGAAGTACCGAAAGATGTTCTCCTGATCGATATGGTCGGTCACACCACCGAGCAGGTCCTGCGTGGCAAGGAAACCCTGCTCCACCTGCTTGAGCGGTACACCAATACGGAAATTTTTGTCGCCAATGATGCTGACGAGGCCAGCCGTTTCTGGCGAGACCGTAAAAAACTTGGAGCTATTGCAGCTCGGACCAACGCCTTTAAACTCAATGAGGACATCGTTCTTCCTCTGCACGCGCTGGCCGAATTCGCCCGTTTTGTTGATGCCGTTAATATTGAAGAGGATCGTTATAATCAGCAAAGTGTAGTTGATGAAATCATGGCCTATCTGCAGGTAGCCGAACCGATAGAAGATCCAGACTGGATGGAGGCTAAAGTCCCCAAGGCGGCCGAACTCTGCGCCATAGCCCTGGCAGGGTTGACAGCAAAGGACGATGCAACGGTTCGGAGTGAACAGTACCTGAAAACATTGGCCAACGATCTACTGGAACTGTTTCGAGGATATCCTCGGGTCAGCGCCAATATCCGTCGCATTGTTGATGAGGCACGTCAACGTCGGATCATTATCGCCACCCACATGCATGCCGGAGACGGCAATGTCCATGTCAACATCCCCGTCTTCTCAAATGACCGGGCGATGATGCAACGAGCAGCCACAACTGCCGATGCGGTCATGGCCAAAGCCGTGGCCCTGGGCGGGGTGGTCAGCGGCGAACATGGGATTGGTATCACCAAGATGAAGTTCCTCGACCAGCACCTGATCGATGAACTCAGTGAATACCGACGCCGCATTGATCCCCGGGGCGTTATGAATCCGGGCAACCTGGTGGACCCGGACATTATCGATAAGGTCTTTACTCCCTCGTTTAACCTGCTGGAGTTGGAGGCCCGTATCCTCCAGCATGGTTCTCTGGAAACCTTGGCCTCCAAAATCTCCAAATGCATTCGTTGCGGCAAATGCAAGGCGGATTGCTGCGTTTTTTATCCGGGAAGCACCATCTTTTTCCACCCTCGCAACAAAAACCTGGCCATCGGATCGCTGATCGAAGCGCTGTTGTACGACATGCAGCGCTCTCACTTCCCGCGCTTCAATCAGTTGAAAAACCTTGAGCAGATCGCCGACCACTGCACGCTGTGCGGGAAATGCCTCAAACCCTGCCCGGTGGACATCGATACAGCCCAGGTATCGGTGCTTGAGCGCGACATTCTCAACGAACGCGGCTACAAGCATTCACCCTTGCCGACCAGAATGTCCCTGCATTACCTCAAGACCAGGAACCGGATCTACAATATGCTTTTCCGGGCCAGCGTTGTGGAGTGGGGTTCTCGGATGCAGCGATTCGCCGCCGATATGCTGCAGCAGGCACCGGAATCAATGCGGACCAAACCATGGCGTCTGGTGCAGATGCTTCAAACACCGATGATGCCGCCCTCCAAGCGTTCACTGCGGGCCACACTCCCTCAAACATCTCTCAACGAAGCGCTGTTGCTCAATCCACCAGAACCGGCAAACACAACCGTCTTTTATTTTCCGGGTTGCGGATCGGAACGGCTGTACGGAACCATCGCCGAGGCCACAATTTATGATCTGCTCAAGACCGGCACACGGGTAGTGCTGCCGCCGGCTTATCTCTGCTGTGGCTTTCCAGCCAGGGCCAATGCCAAAACCCGGATGCACAGCGATGTCACCCTCAGGGACACCATCATCCTCAGCCAGATCCGGGAAATGTTCGGCTACATCAACTTCGATGCGGTGATTGTCAGTTGCGGAACCTG
>CAZJZF010000561.1:0-2093 GCA_964550385.1 uncultured Lentimicrobiaceae bacterium
TGATTTTAACCCTCTTGTTCTGTTTGATGGTTGTACCAACAGGATTTGTGAGGCGGCTGGCAGGGAAGGACACCTTACGCCTGAAACAATTCGGGAAGCAGGTGGACACTGCTTTTTCTCATCGGGATATAACCTTTGCTAAAACGGATGTTGAACATCCCTATTGATTTTCATATGGAATTTTTAAAAGACATGTGGGGTTTTCTAAGGAAGTACCGGAAATACTGGCTGGTTCCGCTGATTATCATGCTGTTGCTGCTGGGTCTTATCATCATCCTTGCCGGCGGATCTGCTGTGACACCGTTTATCTATACCCTATTCTGATGGCAGAGACACAGAAGCCCAAAGCGATTCTGGGCATTTCGGCCTGGTACCACGACAGCGCAGCAGCACTGCTGGTGGATGGGGTAGTGGTAGCCGCTGCCCAGGAAGAGCGTTTTACCCGGAAGAAATTCGATGCCTCCTTTCCCCGAAATGCTGTAGATTATGTGTTTCAGGAAAGTGGATTAAACATGAAAGATGTCCAGGCTGTGGTGTTTTATGAGAAACCGCTGCTGAAGTTCGACCGTTTGCTTGAGACCTTTCATGCCTTTGCCCCCAAGGGATTACAGTTTTTTATTAAGGCAATGCCGGTGTGGATTAAGGAGAAGCTGTTCATGAAGCGGATGCTGCGGAAAGAGCTTCGCTATTTCGGTGATGAAGTCCCCCCCTTGCTGTTTCCAGAGCACCACCATTCCCATGCGGCCAGTGCCTTTTACCCGTCCCCTTTCCACAAGGCAGCCATCCTCACCATTGATGGAGTGGGGGAGTGGGCCACCACCACCATTGGCGTTGGCGAAGGGAACCGTATCACCCTGCTGAAGGAGCTTCGCTATCCCCATTCCATCGGGTTGCTCTATTCAGCCTTCACCTATTACCTGGGTTTCCGGGTGAACAGCGGCGAATACAAACTGATGGGACTGGCACCTTACGGAGATCCAGAGGCTGAAGAAACATGTCGTTTTGCGGAACTCATACGGACAAAACTGGCAGATATCCGGGAGGATGGCTCTCTCTTCCTCAATATGGATTACTTTGCTTACGCCACCCGCCTTCTGATGGTGCACCCCCGTAAGTGGGAGGCATTGTTTGGCATCCCCCCAAGGAAGCCGGAGTCGGAGATCCGGCAGGTGCACATGAACCTGGCCCTTGCCATCCAGATGGTTACAGAGGAGATCATTCTGAGACTCGCTGCCACGGCAAAAGAGATCACCGGGTGCGAAAACCTGGTGATGGCAGGCGGGGTAGCACTCAACAGCGTAGCCAATGGCAAGCTTTTGAAGTCGGGACTTTTCAAGGGCATCTGGATACAGCCGGCAGCCGGAGACGCCGGAGGTGCATTGGGTGCATCGTATGTGGGCTGGCACACCTGGCTGGGTGAGGAAAGAAACAGCATCCCGCAGCCGGATGCCATGCAGGGGGCATTCCTGGGCCCTGCGTATGACGATCGGGAGGTGCTAAAGCTTGCACGCCGGTACGGTGCACCGTTCCGGCAGTTCACAGATTTCGGAGAGTTGGCTACAGAATCTGCAGCAGCCATCGCCAATGGCAACGTATTGGGATGGTTCCAGGGCAGGATGGAGTACGGCCCTCGGGCTCTGGGAAACCGCAGCATCCTGGCCGACCCCCGAAATCCCGAAATGCAGAAGACCCTCAACCTGAAAATCAAATACCGCGAAGGATTCCGGCCATTTGCACCGGCTGTGCTGGAGGAAGACACCCATCTCCATTTCGACATGCAGGAGCCTTCACCCTATATGCTTCATGTGGTGCCGGTTCAAGCACATCTACTTGTAAATCAAACTAAAACAGGAACATCCGAAGATGTTTTAGCCCGACTTTATGCCGACCGGTCGGTGCTTCCAGCCATTACCCATGTAGATCATTCAGCCAGAATTCAGACGGTAAGCCGGTACACCAATGAACGGTTTTGGCAGGTGCTTTCTGAATTTAAAAAACTAACGGATTTCGGAGTCCTGATCAATACAAGCTTCAATGTGAGAGGCGAACCCATCGTTTGCACCCCCGAAGATGCCTTCAGATGCTTTATGAAT
>CAZJZF010000562.1:0-2081 GCA_964550385.1 uncultured Lentimicrobiaceae bacterium
GGGATGGATTATTTCCAGTTGCCCTGGTTTGCCTAATGCTTGTTGGCTCCTAAATCCCCTTTGGTTCGACCCGTACACACGCAACCTTGTGCTACAGCTCACCAACCAGGGGACTTCAGGTGGACACAAAACTCATCACTGAAATCTCTGTGATCTACTTTTTCACTGAAGCCGTGGAGAAGGAGGATTCTCCTTGCTCCATGCTCTATGCAATTTGCTTTTCCTCTATCGCTTTCTTCACCACCGGCTGTAAAATCCAAACTCCAATGGGCAGACAGATCAACAGGAAAAAGAACAGGATACTGTCCCAACTATCAGTGATTTTTCTTGCTTTTACCGTTTCCAGCATTTTGGCAGTGAAAGAGAGGCAGTAAAGTCCTGCAAGTAAAATGAGAATGCCTAGGGGCAGAGAAGTGATCTCCAGATAAGATAATTGAGTGAGGGTGGCGATGACAGGCATAAGCGTCAGGGCAGCTATAAAAAGAATGGAGATTATAGTAAATGCGCGGTATTGGCTTTTAGGCAGGACGGGAAAATAGTGATACAGTTTGTGGCCTATATACACCGGCCATCCATAGAGCAGCAGTTGGCCGATCATATTCATTCCGGCTGTAAATACTGGTAATTGATCAATTGTGCTCTTCGCGAAGAGGCTTGCGATCACCAGGATCACAAAAAGGTCGAGGGCGGTCAGGCGGAGGATGGCATCGGGATTTTTCATGGTGCATTGGGGCGTAATAATTAATTGACAGGTTTAAGTTACAATATTTTTAGTCCAAAGCCAACAGCAACAGTGCGGTGGTTTCTAAATCCGGGATCTTTACGTCAGGAAGGATGGTGACCCCTGGTTTCTTTGGAGGCTTTATTTCTTCAATTTGCCCCTGAAATTTTATTATATGCTTTTTCAGGTGATGCTCCTCTTGTACAATATATTTTGCATATGTGGTCTTGAAGTAGGCAAGTTGGGCCGTTAACCTGTTTTCTTCTTCGATGAATTCCGGAGTGCGTTGCGCTCCGAACCGACACCAGTAAATACAGAGATCCGGAAAGTATTTGAATGCCTCATGCCTGTATTCGAGTATGGCCTTTCGGTTGGGTTCTAATAAAACCGAATCTGAATCATACTGAAATCGATGGGACTCACTGCGCAAAGTCTGGTCAACCTGGTCTTGGTATGTAAGCATCAATTGACTCGCGTTGGTTATATCCTCCGGATGAATTGATTTAATATTCTTCAGCAGTCGTTCCTTTGCATTTGAAAGGTGTTTTGTATGGAATCGCTTCACCAGCTGCAATTTTTCACGGTAAAAGATCATCTCATTATATCGTAAAGAATCGGAGTGAGCTACTTGCCTGTGGTATCGCTTTTTTTCTTCAGCGTTTTTTTGGAATTCGGCGGCTAGTTGGGTGGCGTCTAAGATGGTCAGCAATGAGTCTTTTGGAAATATCGTGAAACATCCATTCGCCTGAATGGAGTCTGTCTTGTCCATGCTCCGCAATATGTCGAACATTTTGTTAGTCTGGTCGGTGGTAAGCTGAAGATGCGCGTAGAGGCCGGCATTGACCATGACAAAATTGTATTTACACAGCGAGTCGAAACTTCTTTTTTGTTCTTCATTCAGGACTGAATATACATACTGATTGAATTTACCGGTCTCTTTGGTGTAATGGACAGAATCAGGATGAATGGTTTTGAATTTGGCGAGCAGTAATTCTTGCTGTGTCCGGGAGAACTGCACTTGCCAGTATTTGTCACATATTCTTTCTACATCGTAAAATGTTTGAGAAATGCTAACATTGGACAAGCAAACAAGGATAAGGATAAGTTTCATATAGAGGATAGCTAAATGTCAGCAATTTACAGGCACCTTACTCCCAGGTCACTTCAACAGTCCGGGCCGTAAAAGTAATGCCTGATTCCAGCCCAAGACGTATGGTAAACTGATGGGTAGAATTCACGGGCCTTTCGATAAACGTGATATTGATTTCTCTGCCAAGGACTGGGTGGAGCGAGCCGGTGAACTGTAAAAATTCTTCGACGGTCAATGTGTTTTCAATCCGGATATGATCATTCAGGGATT
>CAZJZF010000563.1:0-2078 GCA_964550385.1 uncultured Lentimicrobiaceae bacterium
CCATCATCCAGGGTATCAAGGGCAAAAGCTTCCGTCATGGGGAATTTATAGGTTTTTACACTGGCCACTTTTGAGGTAAGGGTGGCAGCATTGAATCTGTATGCACCAAACCATACGGTGTCGGTACCATAATTGGCAGCTGCAACGGAGGTGGGACCGAAATAATATCTCGGGAAATCAGCAGCAGTATTGGAGGTATATACTTCAATGATCATAGTATCCACGATCGTTGGATCTGTAAGTTCCCGGAAATAGTAGCAATGAAAGATAAGGGAATCAAGGGTATAGGGCATATAAGGGGTTATATGCATCTCGTTGGGATAAACTCCGTTATCGTTGAACCAGTCGGATGAAGGATCCAGGGTATTGCCAATGAGGTGAATCCAGGGACCAGAATAGCCGGAGGAATAGTTTACCAATACAGTGGTGTCAGGGAAAATGAAGTTCCAGCCAAATGCACTGCTCTGGAGGATGTCATCCATGGCAAAGGCATAGTTGTACCACCTTGATCTCATGGTTTTTTCGTTTTTAGCTTTCAGTCTGCTCTTATGGAGTTGACTGTCGAACCGCGGGTTGTCAGCCGGAACTTTTCCGGAATTGAAAGATACAGGAGCCTGGGCTTGGGCTGCCATCATAAAGCAGGCTACTACCGTTAAGAGAAAAAGTTTTTTCATTTCTGATATAATTAAGGTTAAACTTTAGGTTGTTAGATTTTTGCTGTGCGAAGATATGTAAAAAATTATGATACCTTATGAAAATGACGAATAAATCAGTAAAAGGTTACAAAATTCCCGTAAACGGGACAGATTTTTTTCTTACCTGTACGACTCCACCGGTTCACAGGCGCAAACCAGATTCCTGTCACCAAAGGCATCGTCTATCCTTCTAACTGGTGTAAAGTATTTATCTACAGTATCAAACGGCACAGGGAACGCAGCCTTTTGGCGTGAATAAGGGAGGCTCCACTCGTTTGCTGCAATCAATGCGAGCGTATGGGGAGCGTTTTTCACAGGGTTGTTGGTTTTGTCCGCAAGTCCGCTTTCAATTTCGCGAATTTCCTCCCTGATCTGTTTCATAGCAGTAACGAACCGGTCAAGTTCACCCAGGGGTTCACTTTCGGTGGGTTCCACCATCAGGGTTCCATGTACGGGGAAGGCAACTGTAGGTGCGTGAAAACCATAATCCATCAACCGTTTGGCAATGTCAATCACTTCCACTTCAGCAGTTTTCTTAAAGTCGTGGCAATCGAGAATGAACTCATGGGCAACCCTGCCGTTATGGTTGGCATACAATATATTGTAGTCTTTTTCAAGGGCTGATTTCAGGTAATTTGCAGTAAGAATGGCATATTCGGTTGCCTCTTTCAACCCCTGTCCACCCAGCAGTTTGATGTAGGCGTATGAGATGGTGAGGATCAGGCTGCTACCGAAGGGTGCAGCAGAAACTGCGGTAATGGCTTTATCTCCGCCAGTTTTGATCACGGTATGACCCGGCAGGAAAGGTACCAGGTGTTTCGCAACGCCGATGGGACCTACACCAGGGCCGCCACCGCCATGCGGGATTGCGAAGGTTTTATGCAGGTTCAGGTGGCAAACATCGGCACCGATACGGGCGGGATTGGTAAAGCCCACCTGGGCATTCATATTGGCGCCATCCATATATACCTGTCCACCATTCTGATGAACAATCGAAGTCAGCTCCAGGATACCTTCCTCATATACCCCATGGGTCGAGGGGTAGGTAACCATGATGGCAGCCAGGGTTTCCTTGTACTGTTCGGCCTTTTTTCTGAGGTCGCCGAGGTCAATATTCCCATTCTCGTCGCAGTTTACCACCACTACCTGCATTCCTGCCATAACTGCACTTGCAGGATTGGTACCATGGGCTGAAGAGGGGATAAGGCAGATATTGCGCTGATCCTGGCCAATGCTTTTCAGGTATGCCATGATCACCAGCAAACCGGCATATTCGCCAGAGGCACCGGAGTTAGGCATGAAGGAAAGAGCATCGAAACCGGTAATGGTGCAAAGATCCTTCTCGAGGTTTTTGATCAGGGTGGTATACCCTTCGGCCTGTTC
>CAZJZF010000564.1:0-2076 GCA_964550385.1 uncultured Lentimicrobiaceae bacterium
CTCCTCGATGCTGAGCTGGCGTGTGCTTACAACGGCCATCTGGTTGATCGACTGCGATTTGTCGGTGTTGCCGCTGACCACCACCTTCTTCATCACATTGAGCTTCTCCTGCATGCCGATGGTTAGCTCTAGCTCTTTTCCGGTGGTTACCAGAATCTCCCGGAGGTAGCAGTCTTCATAGCCAATATAGCTGATTTTAAATGACCTTCGGCCTATCGGGACGATGATGGAGGCATCCCCGTCGGGATTGCTCGATGCGCCAATAAGTGCTCCGGTGTCGAGCAGAATCAGCGAGGCTCCGAAAAGGGGTGCTTTGCTGTCGTTGTCCATAATATGGCATTTCACCGTCTGTTTCAGTTCCTGACCCTGAACGGATATTGAAAGAAGCAACATCAGTGAAATAAGAATCTTCAGAACAGAAGCCTTGCAACCAGGTTTTGGGATTTCTGATGAGAATGTTTGGTAGTTCATATAAGGATGGAAGATGGTTTAGATTACTTTTTAATCAGTTGATAATGAATACATATAGCACCAACGGCCAGACAAAAGATGGCTGTAAAGAGCACCAGCATTCCGGTATCTCCCTTTTGTCCGTAGTAGCCGGCAGCATTAAGGGAAGAATAAACCAGCATTCCCATGCCTCCCATATTGGTGATGGCCGCATCCTTCCGGCTGCCAAACAACATGATTCCACTAACCAGCAACACAATGGCCATGGCAAATTCTGAGTAGAGGTGAAATCCCAGAGCGACAGGTCCTTCGGTGGCTGCACCGGAAACCAGAAGAAATGTCCACATAATGATCACAGAAAGCCCGGTGACAATAGAAAAAACAGCAATAGCTTTTTTCATGGCGCAAAATATTAGGTGGGTTGCAGTCATCTGGGTTGTAGAAAGGCAACAATTTCTTTGTGATGCGACCAAACAAACTCGTTGCCGGGCTGCTGGCCGCATTTTCTGCAGCTCAGATTATACGACGTGTTTGGGGTTTTGCATTCCGGACAGGCAAAGAGATTCTGCATCTCTTCCATCCATTTTTCCCATCCGTTTTCGGCAATTCGTTCCTGTGCCTGCAGGATTTCAACCCTGTGAGGCATACTCGCCTGAAATCCTTTCAGATCCTGGCAGGGGAACCGGTTGCAGGAGCCGCAAAAATCCACCCCCTCTATTTCAGCACAGCCGGTGAAGTTGCAGTTGTTGCGGCACCAGGCCGATTTCTGCTCCGACCTGCATCCATCGCAACGGGTCTCTTCAATGCTTTGTCCCAGACGTGCAGCATAATATTCAAGTTTAGCCGAGTCATTCTCCTGTGTCGCCAGATAAATGCCGCAGGCTCCACAATAGAGGCCGCAAACGGCGGCAAGTGTTTTGTCGGGTATCATTTTGTTGTTTGGTGTTTGTTGTTCGTTGTTTGTTGTTTATTATTGATTGTCAATGGAATACACTACATCAACCTTAACATTGCCTCTGATCATGTCCCAAACCGGGCAATAGAGGTCTTCTGCCATGCGGGTAAGTTTTTGGAGTTCAGCCAAAGTAACATCCGAACTGGTGAGCTTTACCTCCATCGTTATTGTGCTGAAGGAGGTTGGATGCGACTCTTTTCTGAATCCGGTGGAGGCTATTTCGAAATGCGATATGTGCTTGTCCATTTTTCGCAGGAAAGTGAGCAATGCACTTCCGAGGCACGACGAGAGGCTCAGGAGCAGGAGTTCCAGCGATGTATAGCCCTGGTTGTCGCCCAGAGGCGGAATGTAATCGATGGAAACCGGGGATTGCCCTTCGGTCTCGCCACTGAATTGAAGCCTCTTGTTGACCAGCTTCACAAGCGTTGTCAGTTCTTTGGATTTGTTGTTCATGGTATTGATAATAAAATGGTTATTCCTGAGTGTTTAAATATTTCAGCAATACAATATCGATTATAAGAACCAGAAGATTCCAAATAATCAGGGATGCCAATCCGGCATTGGAGAACAGCCAGTGCATATCGCACGATGTCACCAGTGCCGACAAGCAGCTTGTGGTACCATTCAAAATAAAGAGCACTTTCAGGTTTCTTTCAGGGCCTTTCCTGTTA
>CAZJZF010000565.1:0-2067 GCA_964550385.1 uncultured Lentimicrobiaceae bacterium
CCGGCGGAACGGAATCCATGAGTATGATTCCGATGACGGGCTACAAATTTGCGCCTGCCTATAGCGTGGCTTCCACCACACCAAATTACCTGGCCAGTATGGGTGCTACGGCAGAAGCGGTGGCAGAGAAATATTCGATCAGCCGGGAGGATGCTGATGCCTTTGCCCTCAGGTCGCACATGCAGGCCATGAAAGCGATTGACGGTGGTTTGTTTGTCAATGAAATCGTTCCGATCAGCGTGGAACATGTTGATGTGGTCAATGGCAAGCGTTCATCATCCTCCAGGGTCATTCAAACGGATGAGGGAGTTCGTCGCGATACCACACAAGAAGCATTGGCCAAACTAAAGCCTGTTTTCAGACAAGGCGGTATTGTCACTGCCGGCAATTCATCGCAGACGTCTGATGGTGCGGCATTTGTGCTCGTCATGAGTGAAGAGATGACGAAGGAATTGAACCTTGAGCCGATGGCCCGCATGATGTCCTGTAGTGTGGCTGGTGTCGATCCGTTGTATATGGGTATTGGACCCTGTGCGGCGATTCCGAAAGCTGTAAAACAAGCTGGAATCAAATTGAATGACATCCGGTTGATAGAACTCAACGAAGCATTTGCTACGCAATCCCTTGCGGTGATTCGGGTGGCGGGTCTGGATCCTGAAATCGTAAATGTCAACGGAGGAGCAATAGCCCTCGGTCATCCGCTTGGTTGCACCGGAGCCAAATTATCCACCCAACTCTTCAATGAACTCAAACGAAGAGGACATAAATATGGACTGGTCACCGCGTGTGTTGGCGGAGGTCAAGGGATTGCCGGGATATATGAAATGATGTAAGTCCGGACACTTTAATTCGTGTCGTGTTTCAGAAATGATTATTCTTCAACAAGAATACGCTGAAGATCTGCGGGTGAGTACCTGACCGACTTTAATACTTTCTGATCGGTGATTCTGTAGACCAGGAAACCGGAATGACTTTCTTTAATAAATCCTTGTGTACCGTCACGATCTTTGTAATAGGCAATAGTTTCCTCAGCCGTAGTATAATCCTCACACACTTTGCTCATGTTTGAACGCTGAACTTCTTCGAAGAGGGCCTTAAATTTTGCGCCCAGTCCAAACTCAAGAATGGCTCCTGAAAGGACATATTGTAAATCACTCAAGGCATCAGCAACCGCCGTAATGTCTTGCTGTGCAATCGCATCTTTTAATTCATCGAGTTCTTCCTGAAGTAAATTAATTCTCAACGCGCAGCGATCAGGTCCGGGAATCTGAGGGGATTCAAGCACAGGTAAATGAAAAGTGCGATGAAACTCAGCGACGTCATTCAATGGGGCAGGTTCGGGAAATTCTTGATGCTGCATAAGGCGGATACATTATAGGTATAAAGATATTGAATATCGAAAGCTAACGAATAAAAAAGCCCCCGAAAGGAAATTCCGGAGGCTGTTCATTTTGCTTTCACGGTTTACTGTTGACCGAGATCGGCGAGTTTCTTTTTGTATGCTTCTACCTGGTCAAACTTATCCTGGCGGGCATATATTTCCTTCAAGGCAATCAAGGTATTGATATCCTTGGGATTGAGTTGCTCTGCCTGTTGAAAAAATGGAAGCGCCTTGGTAAATGCCTCATCCATTTGCGCTTTTTTGGCTTCATACTTCTTGGTACCGGCTGCGGAATAATCATCTGCGAGCGTATTCAACTCCTGAGAAAATACCGCTGCCTCATTGTAATACAACGCGCCAATGCTGTACAGCGCATCAAAACTTTTTGCATCCTTCTCCAGCGCCTGCTGATAATAGGACATGGCTTTATTGAAATTTTCCATGGCCGCCGCAGGATCTGTGGCCGCTTTGTCCTGGTATAGTTTATCATAAATCTGTCCAAGCGTAATATAGATGGACGCATTGTTGGGATCCATGGAGAGCGCCTTTTCGAGATTTGCAATCAGGCTGGTCAGTTCTCCTTTAGCCAGCATGTGATTGATCTCTGCATAGAGCAACGCCTGATCATCCGGGTATTTTACCCGTGCGGCTTTGAGGTATTGCTCTGCCAGTGCCGGGTCTGATTC
>CAZJZF010000566.1:0-2066 GCA_964550385.1 uncultured Lentimicrobiaceae bacterium
TTTCACTACCTTTAACGCTTATATCCTCGCCAAAAGCCAAAAGCCAAAAGCCAAACAACGAACAACACTCGCCCTGAGCGGAGCCGAAGGGAACAACAAACAGCCTCCGCTCCGGGTTCCAGGTGAAGAATGCTGTTGGCTATTAGCCGTTGGCCGTTGGCTTTTTTAATTACCTTTGAGGCTTATTTATTTTCCAACAGCCAATGAAGGAGAGCCAAACCCTTGAGTTCAAATCAGTATGGCGCGATGAGTACCTGAAACACATTTGTGCATTTGCCAATACCCAAGGTGGGAGTTTATTGATCGGCATTGATGATCACGGCCATATTGTTGGTTTGCAAGACGTTGATAAACTGCTTGAAGACATCCCCAATAAAGCCATCAGCTATCTGGGTATTATCGTGGATCTACAACTTCATGAAAAAGAAGGGAAATCATACCTCGAAATCATAATTCCACCTAGCAGTACGCCCATTTCCTATAAAGGAGTGTTTTACATCAAAAGTGGCAGCACCAAACAAGAACTTAAAGGTTCAGAGCTTCAAAACTTTATCCTCCATAAGCTTGGGAAAACCTTCGACGAGCTTCCGGCTATTGGAGCGAAGATTACAGACATTGATGAAGCCCTGGTTAAAAAGTTTATGGATAGAGCGATGAGGGCAAATCGCATATCTGTGGATGCCGACAAGGATTCTGTCACGGATCTCATAACGAATCTAAAACTTACAACTGAAAATGGTTCAATAAAAAACGCAGCGATTCTTTTGTTTGGAAAGGATACCCTGAAGTTTTTCCGGTCTGCTGTAGTTCGAATTGGTCGATTTGGCGAGAGCGATCACGATTTGCGTTTTCAGGACATCATAGAGGGTAATATTTTTGAGATGCCCGATAAAATCATGGAGCTTCTTAGGGCAAAATACCTTGTTTCACCCATCAGGTATGAGGGATTGCAACGTATTGAAGAACTCGAATTCCCTGAAGAGGCACTGAGGGAAGCGATTCTTAATGCTGTAATCCATAAAGATTATACTGGTGTACATACCCAAATGAGCATCTACAACGATAAATTGATAATCTGGAACGATGGCATGCTGCCAATTGGTCTCAATACGAAATTGTTAAAAGAGAAGCATCCCTCAAAACCGAGAAATATTGATGTCGCAGGTATCTTTTTCAAGGCGGGCTATATTGAAGCGTGGGGAAGAGGTATCACAAAGATCTTCGATGAATGCCATAAAAGGGGGTTCCCGGAACCTGAAATTATTGAAATTGCAGGAGGTTTTCAGATTACTTTTTTCAAGCGTAGCCAGAACACTGTGGGGGAAACTGTGGGGGAAACTGTGGGGGAAACTGTGGGGGACATTATTGCTCTGATAAGAGCAAACCCGGGGATTACCAGGGATGAACTTGCCCGGAAAACCGGCTTAAGTGTGCGGGGCGTTGAATGGAATCTGAAAAAGATGAAAGACTTAGGTATCCTGAAACGCATCGGCCCGGCAAAAGGTGGGCACTGGGAGGTTGTGGGTGAACGGTAAATTTTACTAAAGCCGTCACAAAGTGGTCATTGGCTATTAGCTGGTTGCCGTTGGTGTTCAAGCGTTTAAGTGTTCAAGCGTTCAAGGTTCAAGCGTTCAAAGTTCAAGGTTCAAAGTTCAAGGTTCAAAGTTCAAGGTCCTTGCTACTTTTTAGGTGAGGTCTCCACTATTTAACCTTATCCCTTTTTTAACCTCAGTAGACAAATGGTACGGGCAACCATATTAACCTTATAACCTAATGATTTAATGAACCTTATGATATGAGACCGCAAAGTTTAAAACCACGATGAATTTCAGAACCCTCATCTTTGCGTACTTTGCTTCTTCGCGGCTTCGCGAGAAAAAATTGAAATCTAGAATGTTGAGTCGTTGAGGTGTTTAGTTGTTTAGTCGAAAAACAACCAGTTGTAAATTATGAGTGTTTCTTTAGAACTGAAAAACCCCTAATTTTTAATCATCTTTTGTTCGCTGGTTTCATGTGTGCCTGTAATTCGAATGGAATACATCCCCGGTGCCAGATCACTCAAATCT
>CAZJZF010000567.1:0-2066 GCA_964550385.1 uncultured Lentimicrobiaceae bacterium
GATGAAGAAAGCCATCGACAACGGCTAGCAGATGGTTTGGGTAGCTCACCATTAGACCCCGCGTGATATTTTGAACCCCGCCACCATCGCTGCCGTCAGGAGGCTCAAAGCATATGGTGTTGCGATAAAAAGCCAGAGCCCCATCATGAACCACATCAGCCTGTGGTCCGACGAGAATGGTAAAGTGGATATTGACAAATCGGCACAAAACTGGATCGACCTGGGCAACATCATCGGTATGCTCGGCATCGGTTTCCATTCAATGTACTGTGCCCGTCCTACCGGTGAGCATCACTATTTTACCGCTCCCCTTGCCGATATCCACAAGGTATTTACCAGGGTGTACGCGTCTCTCTCCTCTATCAACCGTCCGTCGAGGTACATCACCATGACCTCCTCAGCAGGGAAAATTTCCCTCATCGGCACAACTGAGGTAAACGGAGAAAAAGTTTTCGCCCTGAAATTCAATGAAGCACGGAATATGGAATGGCTCGATCAGGTGTATCTTGCCGAATACGACGAACAACAGAACACCATCGAGAAACTGAAACCCTACCGTGCCGAGAAGAATTTCTTCGACGACGAACTGAAGGTGATTGAGCAAAGGATGGAGAATGCCTTATCAAGTGCCATCTACAAGGAAGAGCATTATGGTGAATAAGATCGTGGCGTCGGTGGCAGATGCCGTTTCAGATATTTTTGATGGCGCCACCATTCTGATCGGTGGTTTTGGTGAAGCCGGAAGTCCAATTGAACTGATTCATGCGTTGATTGATCAAGGCGCAAAGAATCTTACGGTGGTGAGCAACAATACCGGCAGCGGGCAGGTGGGTCTGGCGGCTCTTATCGCCAACCGGCAGGTAAAAAAGATGATCTGTTCTTTCCCGAAATCGGCTAATTCGGTGGTGTTTCCTGAACTGTACACCCGAGGCGAGATTGAGCTTGAACTGGTACCCCAGGGTACATTGGCAGAACGGATTCGCTGTGGCGGCGCAGGGATTCCGGCATTCTACACCCAAACCTCGGTAAACACCCCGCTGGCAGAAGGGAAGGAAGTGAAGTATTTCGACGGCAAGCCCTACGTGATGGAACACGCTATACGCGGCGACTTCGCGCTGGTGAAGAGCCTGAAAGCCGACCGTTACGGAAACCTGGTGTACAACAAGACCGCCCGCAACTTCAACCCGGTGATGTGTACCGCAGCCAGAACTACTATCGTGCAGACCAAACATCTGGTGGAAGTTGGATCGATTGATCCCGAAACTGTTATCACTCCGGGTATTTTTGTGCAGCGGGTGGTGGAAGTGGGAAATCCTCTGGAGGAATCAGCGTTGGTTGCAGAAAACAGGAGGTACCCATGGAACAGCAGGTAAAGAGAGGATGGGAAATAGCTGAAGTGGCCAGAAAGGTTGCGGAGGATATCCCCGATGGCTCATACGTAAATCTGGGCATCGGAATACCGGAGATGGTGGCCGGGTTTGTGCCAGAAGGGCGCGAACTGATCTACCACACCGAAAACGGCTTGCTGGGTATGGGTCCGGCACCTGCATCAGGACAGGAAGATCCAGAACTGATCAATGCAGGAAAAAAGTGTGTGACTGCCAATCCGGGAGCCTGTTTTTTTCACCACGCCGACAGCTTTATGATGATCCGTGGCGGGCATATCGATTACTGCGTATTGGGAGCCTTCCAGGTGTCGAAAGAGGGGGATCTGGCCAACTGGTCGACCGGTGAGCCCAACGCCATTCCGGCAGTGGGCGGTGCCATGGACCTGGTGGCCGGTGTGAAGAATATCTTTGTGATCACCCAGCACACCACCAAAAGCGGCGAGCCCAAAATTGTGCAACAATGCACCTATCCGCTTACCGGAAAGCAGGTTGTAAATCGTATCTATACCAATTATGCCATCATCGACATCAATGAGGGCAAGCTTTACGTAAGAGACCTAGCACCGGGCGTGGATTTTGAATTTTTACAAAGTGTAACCGGGGCGCCACTGCAAATGCCCTGATTGTAAATCATTAACGATACATTATCATGGAACATCAGCACAGTGAAGCCATTTA
>CAZJZF010000568.1:0-827 GCA_964550385.1 uncultured Lentimicrobiaceae bacterium
TTTAAAACTTACAAAACTAAAACATTGAGATACAAGAATATCCGGTTACAGACTAATGAAAATTGAAGAGAATTAACAAATTGAATATCAACCTTAAACCAGATAAATTTTTAATGTTTTAATTTTTTCCCTGCAATCTATTGCCATCAGGGTACATTAATGCCTACTTTTGGCAACCCTTCTTTAATAAGAACGGCAAAAACATTTTTCTTCACACAACACTACCTATTACATGTTATTACGTATCACCTTTATGCTTGCATTTATGATGCAGGTATTGGCAATTCAGGCGCAGGACAGCATATGCAGCCCGGTGTTTACAGGCGAAGGCACCCTCTTGGGGATAACTCCTCCTTTGCGGGACCTGCCACCAATTTCGGAAGCTGAATGGAATGAAATGGTTGCAAAAGCCAATGAAAAGCTGCTCAACCCTAAACTCAGAACCAGAACCTATCCTTTTGCTGAAACCGCGCTTCCCAAAGGGCCGGATGCAGCCTGGCAGAGAACACAGGGAGGCAACAGAGCAGCCTTAAGTGACCCCATTGTGAATTTTCAGGCACAGTCATCTCCTTATTTCCCTCCCGACGAAATCGGAGCAGCAGGCCCCAATCACTATATGCAGGCGGTAAATGCAACCTATGCCATTTATTCAAAAACAGGCACTCTTCTGGCAGGACCTACAAATCTTAACCTGCTCTTTGGAAGTGTTCCCGGTTCCAATTGCAACGATGGTGATCCTATAATTCTTTACGATGAAATGGCCGATCGCTGGATGGCTGCTGAGTTCTCACTCTGCGGAAATCCTGACCGTATGCTGGTTGCCGTTT
>CAZJZF010000568.1:837-2062 GCA_964550385.1 uncultured Lentimicrobiaceae bacterium
GCCACCAACGACCCCACCGGAGTCTGGTATCAATACTCCTTTAATATGGGTGGCATGCCTGATTATGAAAAGTTTGGCATATGGCCCGATGGTTACTACATGGCAACCAATACCTCCAACAACACAGATATTTATGTTTTTCAGCGCGAAGTAATGCTCTCAGGAGGTACAAATCCTAAAATGGTGTCATTCGACAATCCCTGGCGCCCCGGTTCAGTGGATGGTTTTATGATGGTACCCCCGGTTGATAATGACGGCCCTGCAGCTCCTGCCGGCACTCCGGGTATTTTTATCGCCCATCAGGACGATGCATTTGGCGGAAGTGCCGATCAGCTATGGATCTACGAACTTGATGTTGACTGGACTACTACCTCAAATTCTACTTTTACCAGAGTTCAGCAGATTAATGTTACTCCTTTCGACAGTAATTTCGGCAACAACTGGAATAACATAAAACAACCCGGCACCAGTCAGGAGTTGGATGCGATTCCGCAGGTAATTATGAATGTGCCGCAGTATCGTAATTTTGGATCATATCAAACCATTGTCTGCTGCCACACTGTGGATGTAGATGCCACCGATCATGCCGGTATCCGTTGGTATGAGCTCAGAAAAACAACCGGCGACTGGACCATTCTTGAGCAGGGAACCTATGCTCCAGATATTCACTCGCGATGGATGGGCAGCATAATGCTCAATGGTGCCAATGAAATCGGGCTGGGATATTCCATCTCAAGTACCTCGGTTTATCCGGGTATTCGCTACACCGGACAAACGGCCGAAGAATATGCACTCGCCAGCGGGATTATGGATGTTGCTGAAGGGGTAATCTGGGAAGGGGCCGCCTCGCAAACCGGAGCCAACCGCTGGGGCGATTATTCACAATTAAGTGTTGACCCATCGGATGATGAAACATTCTGGTACACCAATCAATATGTAAGTGGCGGACAGCGTACACGAATCGCCTCATTCAGCATCGGGCCACTCGGGCCAACCCCGGCATTTTCAGCCAACAACACACTGCCGTGTCTTAACGAAACAGTTTTATTCACCGATAACAGCAGCGGATCTCCCACCTCATGGTCGTGGTCGTTTTCTCCAAACACCGTAACATTTGTGAATGGTACAAGCAGCAATTCACAGAATCCGCGGGTTCAGTTTAATGCTCTGGGAACCTACACTGTTAGCCTTTCAGCCACGAATGCCGGAGGAACCAATTCGGTGA
>CAZJZF010000569.1:0-2061 GCA_964550385.1 uncultured Lentimicrobiaceae bacterium
TATTCTACTCCGGTTTCGATGGGGATGAAACTCTCCGAAGGTGTCTCCAAACGGTATAGCCGGCGAAAGTCTTTGTCGACGGTAACCAGATAAATATGCTTATCAACCGGATGCAAGAACACCTCCTCAACCGAGGGATTGAAATTCAGGGTAAGGCATTTAACGCTCTTGTCAGCAGGATTGTACAGGTAAACCTGGGTGTCGGAATTGTGCGGTATTTTTCCTGCCGGGATATTGAGTCCGGCGCCATTGAAGCAGGAAGGGCCTCCGGTTGCCAGGAGGTATTTTCCATCAGGGGAAAACCGGGCCGAGATGCCCCAGGTTTCTTCAAACTGCACCGTATCCAGCCGATAGGTATTCAGGTCCATGATAAACAGGTTCTGCCTGCTGAAGGGGCGTTCCGTGAAATCGGGATAGCTTTGGCTGAAGATGATTTTATTGCCATCAGGGGAAATATCGGAGAGGTGGGTGGACAGATTTCCCCAGGTAAGTCGGGTATGAACCCCGGAACTGAGATCGTATTTATACAGGAAGCTGCGGTTACGCCAGCCGGGTTGCCTGTCCGGCATCCCTTCAAGCTTACGCATAACTTCTTCCTTCTTTTCCGGCTCTTCCCATAGGGTGTAGATCAGAAACTTCTCGTTGGGCGACCAGCGGTACCCCGATAGTTTTTCGATATCCTGAAGCAGAGGCTCTATATTCCCTTTTTCGAAATCGAGCAGGAAGATGGTGTTTTTATCGTTCTGACCGGCTATGTAGGATATCCGGTTTGATGAAGGCAACCACGTGATGTTCCCAACCCTGGCATGCCGGAAGCTGTAAAGCAGCTTTTTGCTCTCTGTTTCCATAATCTCGCTCCAGCTTTCTGAGCCATCGCCCGGAGGCAGCGACTGCCTGTAACTCACCAGGCAGTACCTGCCGTCAGGAGATAACTCCATGCCACTGATTTTCAGTCCATCGAGCATGTGGCGGATGTGTTTGGTGGTCTCAGGCTTGACAGATATTTCCACATCCTCTGGCACAAATGGCGATTTCAGCTCCAGTGCGGCTGTAAGTAATGTTCCGGTGCTGTGGTTGGCGGGTATTATCACCTTGAGCATCAGGAGATGCTTACCCGGTTCTAGCCTTAGGGTTTTGGTCAGTTTTCCCGGTTTTTCATCGGTGCCCGTTTGCTTTTTCACCCCGATTTCTTCCCCATCAAGCCACCCTTTGATAAGCAAAGGGGTGCTGATCTCCAGAGTTGCCATCCCCCAGCGATCCGCTCGGACATAGGTGGCAAGGTAGGTCACCCGGGGCAAAGCTCCCGTCGGACCCATATAAACAGCTCCGGAGGAATCGGCTGTTCGTTTCTCCCAGGTAACCATTTCTCCTGTGTGAAAAGGAAAATCTGCCTCCGGATAAACTCCATCCAGGTTTACCTGTTTAAAATCAAGCAGCTCTGTATCGCTATAGATTCTATTTCGGGTATTATTAACCTGATGAAAGACAGGATTTTCCACGGCTGCAGGCTGGACTGCCAGCCAATCAAACACCTTTATCTGCACAGTTCCTGGGGTATCGAGCTGTAGATGACCTAAAAAGGGTTCCGCATCAGTTTTTCTAAACTGGGTAGTCATCAGGAAGAGGGTGAGGCATGGAATGAACAGGAATGACTTCATAGTTTGCTGTGTATAAAAGATGGATAATGCTGCCTCACAAAGATAGGGATTGTCGCGAATGGATCGGAAAAACCGGGTGACTTTGGATATGCTGAGTCAAATCTAAAAGTTTTCTGTAGAAATTGCAAATAAAATTTGACAAAAGAACAATAGTTCATTAACTTTGCAGCGAACCATTGATCGAATGATTTTTGTCCCCAAGAATTAAAACGCTCAGAAAAGTATCGAACCCTCCTATAATTAAGGGGTTCAAGCCATATGGTCAAGATTCTGGTATGCAAAACCCGGACATCGTTAACCTGCTATATGAGGAATATGAAGCCATACGACTAAGTGATTATGACATGCTCAATCATCATCAGGCTTCTGTCAGGATGGATGTTTCCAGACCAACTTTTACACG
>CAZJZF010000570.1:0-2059 GCA_964550385.1 uncultured Lentimicrobiaceae bacterium
GATTTCGTTGGAGGGCACAGGAATGATCGTTTTATTTTCGAAGTGCTTCTTTAAAATTTCAACTGCATCATCATCAGCCTTTAGGCCATACTGTGGAACAAAAATCAGGTTTCCAATCTCCAGGTAGTTAAGGTACAGGCCTCGGGCTGAAACGTTCGTTGGGTCATCGGGAATATAAATGGGTAGTTCTTCCCATGCCAACCCTGCATTATGCAAGGCTGCTCTTAATGCCACGTCACAATCCGGGTTGGTATCGTTGTTCTCCTCATTGATCAACACAGTTTTCTCATCAATGAATCTGACAATACCATCAGCATGGCCGATAAAATCATCTGGATCCCAGGGCAGAAATATAATACGATCTGCTTCCAATGCTTGATAAAGTCTGGAAATCACATCTTTGACTTCCAGCTTATAGTTTTCGTGGAACACTTTCTCAACCATAATAACCGTGTTCTTGTACCTGACCACATTGCCGCCATCCACAATCAGATCTGAATTAATTATTTTCCAATCCTTTGGTAGTGTTTTGATTACTTCAGATGGTTTGGTTCGTAGGTCAGGATACTCTCTCAGATAGTCGGGTTCATAGGTGAACTGGACAAACTTCTTTGGTCCAATCTGTATGGGCATGTAATCTCTGGCCCAAATGTCTTTAGTTCCTTTAAGATAAGAAACATTGACATTTTTCTGTCTCAGCTCGCCTTCCAAACCCTGATAGAATTTCGGAAATTTGGTCTTCAGACAATCCGATAGATACAACTTGTTGGTTTCGTGGTCGGTAATCATGATAAAAATCCTCCGCTGTTTTCGATGTAGGTTAATATGTGATTTACAATCAAATCGATACGTTCATGTGTTATGAGCAGTTTCGCTTTCAGAGTCTCCTGATAGACATATTCTGTAAATTCATCCCAATAGAAATACCCCCCGATTCCAACCTTATTATTCCACATCTCAGCAAAGGCATGATCGATCACACTCCAGTAGATTTCCGGCAACGGGAAATCAATTTGGCTCAGAACATACTGATACACCTGATCACTTTCGATGCTTCGCTGGTACCGGTTATCATCCTCCGTCTCCCGGCCGGTGTGGATGTCGATCTTTTTCATGGAAACGAAGGTAGGGCTTTATGGCATCACTTCATCCTTTCAAACGGTTATCTTTGTTCAGCCATAGACCCAACCAACCTACCATGAGAACCCTTACCATCGGCGACCTGCACGGCACTCCTGCCTGGAAGAATGTAAGGCCAGATCTGTATGATAAGATCATCTTTCTGGGCGACTACCTTGATTCTTTCAAATACTCCGACGATGAAATTCTGGGCAATTTCAAAGAGATCCTTGCCTTTAAAGATGAACATCCCGGCAAGGTGGTTTTATTGCTGGGGAACCATGAACTTAGCTATATGCACAGCAGTTTTATGTGTTCAGGATACCGGTATTCACTTGCAGAAAAGCTGGAACGTTTGCTGTGGAAACATCTCGGGCTGTTTCAGATAGCATGGCAAATTGGCAATACCTTGTGGACGCACGCAGGGATTCACCAGGAGTATTATGACCGGAAGATTCTGCCAGAAACACTTCCTGAAGACGAAAACCTGGCCAGTACGCTCACAAGACTTTTCAACGATGCCTACTCCCCTCTTTTCGAAGTGGGTGATGACCGCGGGGGAAGGTACCGCTCCATTGGAGGACCCTTCTGGATCGACCGGAGGAAACTCTCGGAAAATCCCATCAAAGGCTATCATCAGATTGTCGGGCATTCACGCGTTCCTGCTATAACCACGGTTTCTCCGTTCCCTGCAGACCCCGGCACCCGCGTCACCTTTTGTGATTGCATCGAGTACGGAAATGGGGAGCTTTTTGTGTTGGAGCTATGAGTTCATTTATCCGGTAACCTGCCTTTTCACAGCCTCCTGAATTCAGGTACATCAGCAAAGGCTCAGGTTCATTTACCCCATACGGAGATCCTGACACAACTTGTGAAATGTTTCCCGGGTAAAGACCAGGCAATTATTTGGGCAATACACATGGTCGATCAGAGGAGAAAA
>CAZJZF010000571.1:0-2056 GCA_964550385.1 uncultured Lentimicrobiaceae bacterium
ATGCGACATCACGCCAACAACGCCGTAGATTGCTTCCCTGCCGTCTTCGAGAACAGACGGGCCGTTAACCACCTTTTCGAAGTATTGCACCAGTCCGATGACCACCGCCAGCAGTGCAGCCACGGAGATGAATTTCGGCAGTTTCTCCTGCCACCCTTCGTGCACCCTGAAGATGAGGGTGGCGAACAGCAATACCCACAGAAACATGGAGGTACGCACCATGTCGAAGTAGCTCTCGCGGGGGTTGATTGCCCAGAATATGGAGATGACCGTAATTAAAAGGTAGGCAGCCACAACGGGGAAGAGGGCGGAGCGCAAGGGGGAAAAATCGAGGTGAAGAGCCTGTTTCTGCCGGAACAGAATGATGCCCAGCACTGCCAGAAAGCCGCTTACTGTCAGCAGGCGTGGCATCAGGGTAACGTCCATGGCATCTTTGTAGTAAAAAACCGGGATAAAAAGGATAAGGAATCCGGCAAACAGGGCAAACAGCCATTTGAAAGGGGCGGCAGCCGGTGGTGTTTTTTTTGTTGCAGCAGTTTGCTTTAGCGGTTTCCGGGCGGGGGTATGAGGCGTAACTTTTGCCATGATGCAGGAATTTTGGTATGCGGACAACGCATGGTATACTGCAAATGTATGAAAACAGGATAAAAGGGGGAGCTATTTTTCGGTTATTTATCCACAACCCGGTGGGGGATTGTGTTGGTAAGGTTCACAGTGAGGGGTTCGGTATTATTTATATTTTTGCATGCACAAAGCAATAAACCGCCATTCAAGAGGTTAAATACACCTGGGCGGTAAAACCCATATTGGTATGCAATTAGGCGAGATCATACAATCGAGAAGGTTTTTGAAAAACCTGGTGCTGATGGTGCTGCTTACGGCGGCCGTCCTGTGGGGTGCCATGGCATTGCTGCGGGTGTACACCCGGCACGGAGCCAACTTTGTGGTGCCCGATTTTTCGGGGATGACGCCGGAACAGATAGAGGAGAACCGGGATTTCAACCGTTTCAATGTGGTGGTATTCGATTCGATCTACGACAACTCGCGCCCCGGTGGCGTGGTGGTGGATCAGGATCCGCCGGCGGGCACCGAAGTGAAGCGCAGCCGCACCATCCACATCACGGTGGTATCGAAGCAGCAGGAGATGGTGTCGTTGCCCGATCTGGGAAACACGGCACGGTCGGCCCGCAGCCAGTTGGAGGCATACGGACTTACCCCCGGCAGGGTGATTGACGTACAGGGCGAATACGAAGGTTTGCTGGTAGGGGTTTTATACAACGGAAGGAGGATTGAGGAGGGCGACAAGGTGCCCAAAGGTGCCCGTATCGATCTGGAAGTGAGCACCAGCAATGCCGCATTGGATTCGTTGATGGAGGGGGGCAACCTGGAATCACCGGATGAATCATTTTAACAGAAATTATTGTCTATGAATTTTACACGAAGAATATTCACCTTTTTACTGCTGATTTTCATTTCGGGAATATCGGTGCTTACCGCCCAGCACGGTGAGGTGCTTACCCCCCTGTGGTCGAATCCGGCACAAATGCAGAAGCGAAGTCAGGATGATTTGCAGGGAAAGCTGCTGCTCGGTTTGCCGTTTGTGGAGGATTTTTCCGCAGGCCTCTGGTATCCCCACCCGCAGCGGTGGAGTGATGCGATGGCGTATGTAAATTTTCACTACAGTATTTTGCCACCCTCGGTTGGGGTTGCCACCCTCGATGCCCTCGACAGCTACGGGGCTGTGTATGCCAACGCTACAGCTTTCCCATTTCCGGCCGATACCCTTACCTCACAGCCCATCGATCTGGGAAGCAATGTACAGTCTGATTCTGTGTTCTTCAGTTTCCATTATCAGCCGCAGGGAATTGGCAATGCACCGGAGCGCGACGACTCGCTGCTGCTGGAGTTCTGGTCGCAGGCAAACCAGTCGTGGATGCACATCTGGTCCGATCGCGGGCGATCGCTATCCGCATTCAACAGCACCTATGGCAGGGACTGGAGGATGGTGGTGCTACGGGTCGACAGTGCCTTGTTCTTCTCCTCATCGTTCCGCTTC
>CAZJZF010000572.1:0-2052 GCA_964550385.1 uncultured Lentimicrobiaceae bacterium
TAAAATGTTTTTCTTCGAAAAACATTTTACTATTTAATGACTGCAAACTGAATACTGATTACCGAACACTGATTACTGATTACCGAACACTGATTACTGATTACCGAATACTGAAGGAGTTATAATAACTATAGAAAAATCATCAGATCACAAAATGGCAACACAGGGATTTAACATCAGGCTTAACGGGATCATCGGATTTGCCTTTATGGTCCTGCTCTTTGTGGGTTTGTTTTTTATTGCAAAAGGTGTCTTCACGATACTTGCATGGGTGGCTCCTGTGCTGATCGTACTAGCTTTGCTGATCAATTACAGGACGGTATTGAATTACCTTAAATTTATGCTGGGCCTGCTGCAGCGCAATCCGCTGGGAGGTATTATAGGCATCCTGCTGAGCTTCTTTGGATTTCCGATCCTTGCGGGTGTGTTGTTTGGTAAGTCTATCCTGGATCGTAAAGTAAAAAAACTCAATGAAGCCTACCAGGCAGAGAAGGATGGTGAATTTGTAGAGTTTGAAGAGATCATCAAACCCGAGCGTGAAACTAAACTTGACCTTCCTCCCATGGAGAAACAAGCTCCCAACAAAAAGGATAACCAATACGAAGACTTGTTTTAATAGCTACTAAAACCCTGGTTGATGACCGTAGTTTTGATCGCACTGGGTTTTGCCATTCCGTATCTGCTCCTGCAGGCATATTATCTCTTTTACTGGCACAAGACAAAACCAGTTACCATTCCATCGGATTACATTCCTGATGCGTCAGTGACCATCATTGTTGTAGGGCACAATGAAGCAAAATCCATTGGCACCTGTTTGCAAGGTGTTTTGCAACAGACTTACCCGACCCATCTCATGGAGATCATTGTCATCAATGATCATTCATCAGATACCACGATCAGCGAAGTTCAAACGATCGGAAGTGATCGCATTACACTTTATAACCTCGAAGATTATCCTGAATACATCAAGCCACCGGCGTATAAGAAATCCGCGATTTCCCTTGCAGTCGATAAAGCATCAAGTGAATTCATAGTGGTCACAGATGCTGATTGTGTGCATCAACCGCATTGGCTGGAATCGGTGTTGTACGGGTTGGAAAAAAATCAAAGTGTTTTTCAGACAGCGCCTGTGACCATAGATGGTGACCATACTTTGCGGGCGAAAATGCAGGAGACGGAGCAGTTGGTTCTGATGCTCATCACTGCTGCCGGCATCAAATCCGGACTGCATGACATAGCCAATGGCGCGAATATGGCTTTCTGTAAAAGTGCATTCTTGCAAGTGGATGGATATGCTGGTAATGAACATTTTGCTTCAGGCGATGATATGTTTCTGATAGAGAAAATGAGAAAAGCATTTCCGTGTAATATTGTATTCAATAAATCCATCGGCGCAACCGTCAGTACACAAGCGAAGAAAAACTGGTCATCACTGATCAAACAACGCTTGCGTTGGGCCGGCAAGAATAAAGGGCTGGAAAGCACCACAATAAGTCGCGTGTGGGCTTTTGTTGGGTTGTATCATTTCGTTCTTCTGCTATCTCTTGCAGCATCTCTTTTCAATCTGATATCGCCACTACCCTTTATCATCTTGTTCGTTGTTAAATGGTTTGTTGATTTCCTGGTTATCACGACAGCAGCCTCCTTTTTCCGGAAGACATCGGTGCTGAAGTATTTTGTTCCACTGCAGTTTTTATATAGCTACTATATCCTACGTTTGGGACTATCCATGGCGATTGGGAAAGAGGGCGATTGGGTAAGAAACTGATCTCCCAGTCAATTTCTCGCGCAACGCCGCAACGCCGCCAAGTCACCGCGATTCTTGAACCTCTTCAGACACATGCGCATTCTAGGTTTTAAAACTTCCTAAATTATTTTCGCGCAGATCGAAGATCCCGCTCCGTACGGACAGCTGGAGACGCAGTTTGTTTTCTCACTTCTCCCTTGCTCCAATTAGGCTTCTTCATCCTAACCTTAGCCTTTGCCTCAGCCTTCGCCTTTTTCTTACCTTTGCCCCCCTTAACAAAAAGATAAAAAATGAGTTTACTGGTT
>CAZJZF010000573.1:0-2048 GCA_964550385.1 uncultured Lentimicrobiaceae bacterium
ACTCACACTGTAGTCTCTCTCTCTCTCTCTACAGCACCAATGATTACAGAAAATATCATTAATAATATATTGAATTGATTGCAGGAGAAATTGTGATAAAAACAGCCTTAAGGCCTGACTTTGGGCAGGAAGCCGGGAGCTGGTTAAACTGTTGGATTTCATGGAGAGTGAAATCGTGCGTGATAATTTAGAGGATAAAGTTAATACAAGATGAATCGTTTTCAACAAAAAAGTGAAAAAAAAGTTAAACATCCTTATCAAGTCCACAGCTGCACGAATTAACCCGGACTATTTATAAATTCTTATAAAGATGAACCAACAACTGTCTCTTTTCCTCCTCCGGTTCTTTTCCCCGGTCCTAAAGGGAGAAACCGGCGGAGGAAATCTACTATGAAAGCCCCGCCATCACCACCCTTTAGGGCCGGGGAAAGTGATGGCAGGGCAAAAAGGGATGTTGGGTTTGTCTGGAATTTTGGATTCATGAATAATACAGGTATAGCTCACCTGGATGGCAACCATTTTTTTCTGAATTGTATTATCTTTGCGGCCAACCGTTTAAACCCTTTTATGAAACACCGTATTGAGCTCAACTGGCTGGAGGATATGGCCTTCAGTGCTGAAGTAAATGACCACAGGCTAACCCTCGATGCCGATGAAATGGTAGGAGGTGAAAACCGTGGCCCAAGGCCAAAACCCCTGATGCTGGCAGCATTGGCAGGATGTACCGCAATGGATGTGGTTTCGATTCTGAAAAAGATGAAGCAGGAGCCGGATGATTTTTCGGTTGCGGTAGAAGCCGAACTCACCGACGAGCATCCGAAGCAGTATTCCTCGTTTCACATCATCTATCAGTTTCGTGGCGAGGGTCTCGATCCGGAGAAACTGGAAAAAGCCATCAACCTTTCGCAGGAGAAGTATTGTGGTGTAAGCGCCATGTACCGCGAGTTTGCCACCATTACCCACGAGATCCGGCTCAACCCATAACCCCTGTTGCCCGGGTTTGCAACGTGGGCTCAATCTGCTCAAATAGCGTTGTAAATTCTGCGGTGATCATGGCCGTGGCGCCCCAGATAACCGTGTCACCGATTACATAGGCAGGAACCTCCAGGAAACTGAACTCCCGGGAGGGAGCCATCATTTTTATGGAGTCGGGATGGAGTAGGTTGTACAGGGGCACCTCCACAATGGAGGCTACCTCTTCGGGGTCGGGGGTAAAAACCGGATCGGGAGGGGCTATTGCTACAAAGGGATAAACCAGATAATTGCTCGGTGGGATATAAAGCGGTGTAAGGGCACCGGCTACCTGAAGCATGTTTCTGTTCAGTCCGGTTTCTTCTTCGGTTTCCCGTAACCCTGTAGCTTGGTTGTCAGCATCTTCCGGTTCCCGCCTGCCGCCCGGAAAAGCAATCTGACCACTGTGTACTCCCGGATATTCCGGACGCCTGATGTACAGGATTTGCAGTACCCCATTCCGGTAGTATAAAACAAGCAAAACACTGCTGATCACCGGCATGGCATGCTTTTGCCTGAAAATCTGGTCGTGGCGGGCTGCCGGTACCATCTTCATCTGGGCTATAGTTCCCGGCAAAGGGAGTTTTAAAACCTCCCGGAGTTTTTTATGGAGCGATTCTATGTTGTTATATTCTTGCATTTCAATTTATTGGCTTTGTGTTTTCAGTCTCAGATCAAGCCGTGCCGGAATTACATACCAGCAACTCAGGGTGGCTTCCGGATCGTTTTCGTCGGTGCAACTGGTGGTCTGTGTTCTGATTTTGTCGCCATCAATCACTATGGTTTTTTGCGATCCTGAATACTCGGCTTCGGCTGCATATTCCCTGTCTGCGCTAAGAACCCATATTACTTCCTCTGTATCAGCAGTATCGCTGAATAACAAAATTCCCGTCTCAACGGTCCCTTCATACACTTTGTAGGTTACTTCCGGATGATTTTCATCGATTAGAAATGTCAGCCTCAGTTCACCTTATGTTGTTTCATCCAGTATACAGTCATCGAAGGCTTCCGACCATAACTCTTAGTTAGAGCATCCT
>CAZJZF010000574.1:0-2045 GCA_964550385.1 uncultured Lentimicrobiaceae bacterium
AATACTGGGATATTCCGGTCCTCAGCTTACTCCCCAGCAGTTCCAATACCTTAAAACACAGTTTTTAACGTGTAAATTATTGATCAAGTGATGTTTAAGTACTTAATTGGAATTTGTGTTTTTGTTTTTGTCGTTGGGCTTGCAGCCAGCAATACTGCATTTGCCCAGACTCAACGCAACGTGTATATCGAAGCGGTAGTTCCTTCGGGTATGGAAGCAGAGCAGCAGGAGGAGATGGAATACCGTTTAGAGTCGTTATTCGCTTTATATCTGAAATTGAATTTTTCCTGCGTCACGGTTTTAACAAGAAGTGTGTTTCGGAACGATCTGCGGAATGATTTTGAGCAAGCATCTTCCGGATCCGGAAACACGGGTTCTGAGCAATTTGGGAGGCTTTGTAAATATGATTATTTGTTGAAAATCCATTGGAATTCTTTCGAAAGTGGAGCATCGCATGTGGCTGCACAGGTGTTTTCTTTAAAACCAGCAAAGGTGGTTGGCGAAGCCAGCCTGTTGGGCAGGGGGAGGGATGTAGCTGCGGTGGCGAAAGAGGTAGCCGGAAAGCTGGTGGAGGATTTGAGTGCTAACGAATTCTGTCCTTTCAAAGGAACCCTTACCATCGACCAGACTGAGAAGCAGGAGGTGACGGAGAAGGTAGAAACCCCTGTGGTTATGTATGATCCGGTAAGGAAGCAGATGTGCACAGGAACCAGTACCAGCACTTTAACCCGAACCGAAGAAATGAAGACCCATTGGGAAATTCAACGGGTTGGCAAAGGTGCTTCTGTTGCTGGTCTTCAGAGTGAATTGACCGAATTTACTGAAGAACAGGAGGAGAACGATTGTTATACGTGTGCCTCCGGAAGAATTGGTGGAAGAATCTGGAACAGGACCACGATCAAGCGATTTGCAGCCGACAATGTTTCAGCACAAAGTCCTGTTGCTGAAGGAAATACCAATGATGCCCGGATTGAGATCCAGTTTCAGGACGACAGCACCTTTGTGTTGTTGGTTAAGGCGACATCGGAGTTTGAGAAGAATTGCACCATAACCATTCGCGAGACGGCGAAAGGCACCTGCGACAGCAAAGATGAACGACAAACCATGGGAACTTCCAATTCGCTGTTTCTGAAATCGAAGCTTGGGCCATTTAAGGGAACCAATAAGGATACAGAGTTATCGGGTTCTGGGACAGTTCAGCTGCCGGTAACAACCGAAGGTGAGCATTCGGAACTGGTTTATAGTTTCAGGTTTTCGCGTTAAAAAACGGGGCGGCTTTTATTTTGCTTTTGCAGAAATGGCTCTGGTGATTTCAAGGTTGCGGTGAAAGAAGGCATAGGGAGTCTCCCCGACGATCTTCTTGAAAACGCGGATAAAGTGTGGCTGATCGTAAAAGCCCCCTTCACACACAGCGTCGAACGTATCGAGACCGGGGTTTTGTATCATCCTGCTCCAGATGTGGTGTACCCTTACCACTTCTGCCAGTTCTTTTGGGGGAATGCCGACCCTCTTGTTGAAAATACGCCGTGCGGTTCTCGGATTCAGGAGGTACCTTTCATAGATTGCGCTTACCGGTTCAATGCCTTTGCTTTGCAGAATGGCCTCGTAGAATTTATCGGTCGCATCGGGCTGATAGACATGCCCTTGCATCAGTTCAATTAAAGCAGATTCAAATGCCTGAACACGGTCACGCGTACGTTTGGCTTTAAATATTTCGCTATGAAGATTCGTCAGGGATGGATTTTCAAAGCAACCAAATTCTTCGCCGGAAGCTGAGTGCATATCTACATCAAATATTTTCGAGAAGACGGAGGCCTTGCAAACCACAATCATCGAATCGGAGGGGGGGGTAACACAAATCTGCAGAGAGGATTTAACAGGTCTGGTGTAGAAAAACCGGGGTAACAGCCGGGTCTGTCCTTCGTGGATGATGCGGAACTGACCGGTAAAATGATAAATTATTGCGGCACGTCCATCAGGAATAAACCGGTCGTGCAATGGATCATTCGTGTCCGGTGCATGCAGGATGGCATACCGGTCCACAA
>CAZJZF010000575.1:0-2044 GCA_964550385.1 uncultured Lentimicrobiaceae bacterium
CCTGGTGTCAAAAGTGATTATTCCGGTAATCAAAGAATACCGTACCCAAAATGTTCCCGGAGTATCTGATAAAGAAACCAAAACCACATCAAATTCACTCGATAATACTGTAAATAAAGGTATTACAAACGATGCGCCCACCATTTCCCCTTCAGGTACGGCTGAAAGCCCTGCCATCGCATCAGATCAATTTCAACAGAATAAGACACAGAAAACTTCCCCCAACACCTTGTCAAAATCAGGCAGCGCTGCTCCTTCCAATATACCCCCGGTTTCAGCAGGCAACACCCGGCAACTGACTTCATCAACTTCTGCCGGCAAGTGGCCCTTTGCCGACACCCTTGTATGCCGGGGCACAACCCTGCAATATAGCACGCCCTTCAACCCGGCAGAATTCAGCCATCAATGGATGCTCGATAACCGCCAGCTGAACAGTGAAAACGGAGCCTCTTTTACCCTTTCCACTGCAGCCCTGTCTGCAGGCACACACCGCCTATCACTGGTGGTACGTGACAAAGACTTCAATGGAATCGCAGCAGTAGTCAATGCAGGCATTACCGTTGTGGAGGCACCAGTGCTCACCGGTGAGCGAAAAATTTGCGCTTATGGCCAAGCCATTCTGAAAACCGGATCGAAAAACCCCAACTGGGTGTACCAATGGTCTTCGGGAGAGAGAACACCGGAAATTACCGTCGCCACTTCCGGGAAATATTGGGTAAAGGTGCAAGTGGCAGGGGGAAACTGTTTTGCAGCCGACACCTTTGAGGTTACTGTGATGCCAAAACCCACCGTGAGCCTGGGTTCTGATCGCAATATCTGCTCCGGCGACAAGCTGAACCTGAGCCTGAAGAATCCTGATGACCAATGGAAAATCACATGGACACCCGGCAATCTGAAAAGCGAACAGTTCGTTTTCAATCAGGAAAAACCAGGTATTTACAAAGTCAGGGTAGATGTTACCGGTTGTATCACCCATTCTGACGAAGTTGTAATCCAGGTTTCCGATTGCAGTATCTTCATTCCCAATATCTTCACCCCTAATGGAGATGGAAAGAATGACAAATTCGTGATCGCAGGGATCGAATCGTACGGCCAGAGCAGGCTGATGGTCTCCGACCGCAATGGAATTCTGGTGTTTGAAGACAACAATTACCAAAACGACTGGGATGGCGGGGATCTTCCCAACGGCACCTATTTTTATCTATTCTATCCTGGTGGTAACAGCAGCAATTTCCGCAAAGGCACTGTAATGATTATGCGGTAAAGGCCGGTTTTTCCTTATAGTTTCTTTACTTTTGCAGGCTATGACGCAGACAATAGCTGCATATATTCTTTCCCATTACATCGAACTTCTCGGATTTTTCTTTGGAGTGATATACGTTATCATGGCCATTCGGGAAAACCCCTGGTGCTGGATTGCAGGGATCGTAAATGTGGGGATGTACATGGTAGTCTTCTACCAGAGCCGCCTCTATGGTGCTGCCGTACTTCAGGTCATATATCTGGCAATGAGCGTTTACGGACTTTTGTTCTGGATGGGTATCGGAAGTAAAAAAGAAAAGCATGTGCCAGCCATTACCCATACCCCACCCCGGCTGTGGCTTTTGCTGATCATACTTATGGCATTGGGTAGTGCAGTACTTGGTATTCTTCTCAGTTATACCGACAATTCCATCCCTTACTGGGACGGCATTACTACCGCCATGGGATTGACTGCCACCTGGATGGCCGCCCGTAAATACCTGCAAAACTGGATGCTATGGATCGTCAACGACATCCTCTGTACCATCATCTATGGCAGCCAGGGACTGTACCTTACCATGGCATTGTATCTCTTTCTGGGCATTATGGCCATTGTCGGGTACCTGCAGTGGCGCAGGAAACTTCAATCCAGCACATTGTGAAAATCATTGGTATCACCGGGCCCGAATCCACTGGCAAATCGCTGCTTGGCAGGTTTCTGGCAGAAAGTCTCAATGGTCTCCTGGTTGAAGAATATGCCCGGGAATACCTGTACAACCTTAACCGCCCCTACAGCCCTCAG
>CAZJZF010000576.1:0-2035 GCA_964550385.1 uncultured Lentimicrobiaceae bacterium
GAAACAGGTATTGGCTTCCACTGGCTTGAACGGATTGGTAATCCTGGCGGATGTAATGTATTCCGGGTGATTGAAACCCGGGACCTGCCATCTCCCAAATCAGCTGCAACCTTGTTGTGCGAAGGTTCAGCACTGCCCTGGTACGTGCTGCGTATGAGAGTGATGTAGTCAACCTTGGGGTGTATATCTTCAATGCCCATTCAGGCAGAAAATCCCTGCCCAGGGTATCGCTCCGTGTGTTCGCTGTGTGCAGGCCGCCTGCAACTTCTCCTTCAAGGATCAGTTTTTTCCTGAAAAGACTCAGACCACCGCCGAGGCCTGCCAGCAAACTCTCTTTCGGGCTTACGGATAAAAGGAGAGTATCGGCAGGGATAAAAAAGGTATCTGTGAGATGAATCAGTGTGTCTGGCTTCCGGATGAATGTGGTCTGCAGATCCGACACAACGCTGCTCTCACGATCCTTTGCCTGAAGCACCTGCAGGTACAAGTGGTTCGATCCTTCCCTTCCCAATCCCAGCCTGCCAAAATACATTGTCTGACGGTAACGGTTATATCCAAAAGGAGCAGTCGAAATCTCCCTTTGAAGATCTCCACCGGCAAATGCCGTGTAGAAAGTCCCGAAACGTACAGCGACGTTTATACCGGTAAGGGGAACCCTGCTAAGCATCAGAGGCGACCATGCCGGACGTGCACGGCCAACCTCAAGCACATCAAACCGGCTTAAGAAACGGAACCCCGGCCTTTTTAACTTTGAGGCCAGAAGCGATCTGGCATCTAACTTCAGCGACAGGTAGTTCATGGACTGGTACTGATCGTTTTGCATGGTGGAGTATAAGCCGCTGACCGACAAAGGGATACCGAAAATCTGCAGCACTCCGTTTCCCTGTAAAACAATCCAGGATGGAGGAACCTTATAGCCAAATGTCTGGTTCCTGTTGGAATAATTCGCGGTTAATGCTATCATGCCATGGGTGCTGACCCAGCCATGTGTGGTATCTTGTTCCTGGCATACCACAATTCCTGCATGCAGTAAAAAACCACCAAAGAGCAGGAGTATAATGATTCTTTTCATCCAGGGGGTGTTTGGTTTCTGAAAGACTCACCAACGGCTGTTTGAAAATCAATGGATCATCAGCACTTATTATTCCCCAAAAGTATCCCCGTAATCGGTATGCAATATACAACAAATCAGGCTGATTAGCAACGACTTTCGGTTTTTTTTTGGAAATCATTTTTTCCGTTTTAAACTTACCCCTGGTTTACCTGTCTAAAAGGTTTTAGCTTTGGGAACGGAAATGAACTTTCCGATCCTGGAGGGGTATTCTTCTTGTCGGTTTTTCGTGAGTACGATTATTAACAACCCAATTTCACTATGAAAAAACTTTTCTGCATTCTGTTTTTTGTTTTTATGTTCTTTTCATCTTTCACCCAAACTCAAACCTATACCGATATTCCCCGACACTCTTTCGAAGGGGTGAAGACTTTTAACGGGAAGCTGTTTTATACCACAAATTATGGTGTACCACTGAAGGACATCCCCTATAATTATGTAATTCAGATTTTTAACAGTGAAATGAAGCGTGTTGCACAAGAGGTTATTCCAGTGAAATACCTCAGCAGCATCGCTGATATTGCACCCCACAACGATGGGTTGATCTGCTATATTCAGAGTGCTAAAGAGGGTCTGGTGTACCATTTTGATGCTACTGGCAAATTGTTGTGGAAGAAAACCATTACACTTGAAAAAGCGCAGCATCACCGGGTAAAAATTCACAGCCTTGGCAATAATGGTTTTATAATTGTGAGGCCCGATGAGCTTAAGAAGGACGGTTTCAGGGTAACACGCTACGATAACAACCTGACGGAAAAGTGGACTCAGGCTTATTTTCCTGAGAAAGGGAGTATCGATTTTGCTTTGGTGAGGGTAAACGGAGACAGGATTGGTGTGATTGCCAAATTTATGCAGTCTCTGTTTTCTACCAAATTCGAAGAGCGATTATACATGTTCTCCGGTGCAGATGGATCATTGCTATAT
>CAZJZF010000577.1:0-2031 GCA_964550385.1 uncultured Lentimicrobiaceae bacterium
AAAATAGCCACAAAGAACAACCATAGTTTTATCTTCAAATCGGCTATTGTAGTTCAGGATGTTACTGATCATGGCTTTGTCCCTTCTGGCATGGAAGTTCATCATTTTCCCAAAGTCTCTTTCATATTGTGAAAACTCAGGCACCAAAGAGAAAAGAGCCTTGTTGACTTGGCGAATTAGTGATATATACGTCTCCACTTGAACGTCGCAGAGCGGGCTATTGATATCGAATATCGTGCGTTTGTCTTTGGTTTCATGAAAGCCAAACCTTCTGCCCATACCCTCAATTAACTTGAACAAGTAAAAAGCAGTTGGATTGGCGGATGGTTGTTCAAAATAGGCACTGCACGCTTCACCATAGACTTGCTCCTTTTCAAAGAACTTCATTTTGATGAAGTAGTCATTTCTGCCTTTGATATCATAAGGCAAGACCTCTGCACGATGGTCTTTAAGATACCTGAGAACTGCTGCGGCTTCTCCACCGCCTCGTTTTTTGGAATGATCGGCACATCCTTTCAACCAGTCCATCATAGGCCACATGTTATCGATTGGCGATTCATCCAGGATAATATCAGGTTTAATCTCCAAAAGCTGTTTGTATAAGTCTTCCACTTTGAACCCGATGGTATCCCCATGACAGGTACCAATTATGTAGATTATGTTATTCATAGTTCTTCAAGTTGCTCCCTTCGGTCGATATAGAGTTCAGTTCCAATGATAGTGATC
Organism: uncultured Lentimicrobiaceae bacterium; assembly: GCA_964550385.1. GTDB lineage: Bacteria > Bacteroidota > Bacteroidia > Bacteroidales > SKPS01 > SKPS01. The sequence goes on from CAZJZF010000577.1 coordinate 727, forward strand.
TTATTCATTTAAACGCTACCTTAAATCTCTATCTAATTGAGCACGTTTACCATATGTCAGCCCACTTAGAGATGGCGCTGTTGATCTCATTACAGCTTTTATCCGTCATATCGTTAAAAGGAGCAAAATCACGAAACTCCTGCAGATTGTCTTTATCTATAAAATCAGGGATTGGCGTCAGAGCTTTGAACTGGGAGAATTTGCAAGTATAGATCATGCCATCGGCTATGTCTTTCAACCGGAATTCCTCATAACCCAAAGAGTAAAAGCTGTCGTCCGGCAAATCGCCCACCGGGCTGCCTTTCAGGTCAAAAGCTAATTCGGAAAAGTGTGGACTTACTATCGTCTCGATGATTCCGCCGCCCGGGGCCTGTTGGGGAGCATCTGCTTTAATGGCATCCCAGGGATCGTAAAAGCAGATGTTACAAACTCTGTCTCCATACTCATCTTGAAGATGGTTGCCAAAGCGGACAGTGTCGAAACCTTTGAAGACTTTGCAGCCATTCTCCACCTCGAAACTCGGCTCGCGATAACGGGTGAAAGCGTGGTGAGAGCCCATGATGCCCAATACTTTGGTTACTCCAGGATGGTGATATGCATTTAACGCGTCCAGCCAATTCTTTTCGTTGCAGTCCTTCCAGATCAGCTTGATCTCCTCTGGATTGGGTTTGCGGTTTTGTTCGCGGCATATCTGGTTGTATAGCTTCCAATTGTATGGATCGTTCAAGCCAACGCAGCGGATTTGCTTTGTGGGTGGGTTTATGCGGTTTTGCTGCCAAATCAACCTGAATATATCCTGATACTCCTGGTATCCCCAAAAGGCTTCCTGCCTGAGGGCAATCCGCTTTGCCAGAGGGACGTCGAACCACTCTTTGGACAGCAATTCGTCGATCAGCGCTTGATCCGCCCGACGGCCAAATTCTGTAGCCACTATCGTGATGCCATGATCCGGTAGCAAAGGGATCAAACGATGATACAGCTCCACTTGCTGGCGAATATAGTGCATTTCTCCCAGAAGCACAATGTCGTGATCCTCAAACTTTTCCAGAATGTAATCTAGCGGTGGCTTTCCCTCATTCAGAAGATAATTGCTAAGAACACTATGCATATTTATACCTCTCATTATCATTAACAGAGAATCACCCCATCCTCAACTGCATGACCATTGTCCCGATCAGCGAGATATCGTCTCCCTGCATCGAGTCTACTACCTGGACCCGGTATTCAGCATTGAAGGGATGAAGCAGCACCTGCTGTCGCTGGAGATCGAACTGGATACGTTTCAGAGTGATTCCATCATTCAAT
>CAZJZF010000578.1:0-2022 GCA_964550385.1 uncultured Lentimicrobiaceae bacterium
AAATTTCTGCGCGATGCACCTATGACCATCATGATTGCCGGTAATGCAAAGCGATTCGATGTCAAAGCATTGGAAAAGTACGGTGAGGTGACCCGGATCAAAGAGAAATCACTGTTTTCCAATTAGATTGAGAAGTATTCTTTTTTATGGTTATTCCATTACCTTTGGAACTGCAAAATTATTGGTATGCAGGTTGAGATTTTCATTCCCTGTTTTATGGATCAGGTATACCCGGATACTGCCAGGAACCTGGTGAAACTGCTTGAGAAGATCGGTCTTGAAGTGTTGTACAATCCGGAGCAGACCTGTTGTGGTCAGATGGCCTACAACAGCGGGTATTGGGATGAAGCCAGGGTACTTGGGGAAAAGCTGGTGAAAGAGCTTTCGGTTTCCGGAAGGCCTGTAATCGCCCCTTCTGCGTCGTGTATGGGGATGATTAAAAACTATTACCCCGATTTCTTCCACAACTCCTCCCTCCATCTTCAGTATAAAAACCTTCAGCCTCACTTGTTTGAGGTGACGGATTACCTTGTCAATGTGTTGAAAATAACCAATGTGGGAGCAATTTTCCCGCATAAGGTAACCTATCACGATGCCTGTGCAGCGCTGAGGGAATATGGCATCAAAGAAGAGCCCCGGCAGTTGCTGGCACAAGTGGAAGGGCTTGTACTGGCTGAAATGCTGGAAACGGAAACCTGCTGTGGATTCGGAGGCACCTTTGCCGTAAAAAATGAACCCATTTCGGTGGCCATGGGACAGCAAAAACTAGAGTATGCCGTGGCAACGGGAGCTGAGTATATTGTATCAACCGAGGCATCATGTCTGATGCATCTGCAGGGAATTATTGATAAGCAGAAACTCCCGATCAAAACCATCCATATTGTCGATGTGCTGACTTCAGGCTGGTAAGCCCGTTAACAATCATTTACAACCTTTTTACAAGTTGCCGCCGATAGGGGAAAGGTAAGGCATCTGCTTTGGAATGGGTTTTCCTGAACACCTAATATGGAGGATCTTATCATGAAAGCAAAACTTTTACTCCTGACAGCAGCCCTTCTTTTTTCGGGGCGCATTTTCGGAACTGGGGAATTCCATCTTACAATGAAGGACCGTTCCGAATTTTATGTTTTCTTCGATGGCGAAATCTACGATCCCAATGGTTCGACGCTCCGTCTTTACGATGTGAAGCCCGGAATTCATTCCCTGGATGTCTATCGTTTCATCCGGAATGCCAAAGGACAAACCACCCGCTATGCTGAATTGCTGTATTCAGGAAGCTTCCGTGCCGAATCCAAAACCGGCATCGAAGCACAGATTACCGGCGATGGCCGGATGATCACCAAAAGCAAGTGGGCAATTGCCCCCAAACCGCCTAAGGGTAAACCCGGAGCAAGCAAGGGGAACAACGGTTATCATGGCAACAGCGGCAGCAATGGACACAACAGCGGATACAACAGCCACAAAGGGTATAAAGCAATGACACCCGGTGAATTCAGCGCACTGCTCTCGTCGATCCGCAGCGCTTCTTTCGAGCAGACCAGGCTCACCATTGCAAAGGATGCCATCGGACATGCCTGGGTTACCACAGATATGGTGTATAAAATTATGATGCTCTTCAGCTTCGAAGCCACCAAACTCGAATTCGCCAAATGGGCTTATGCATACACCTCCGATAAAAACCTGTATTATCTGGTAAACAGAGCCTTCAGCTTCGATGCCAGCAAAACAGAACTGGCACGGTGGATTTCGGCAAATGGATAAACCGGCGGGCAACAAAAAAGGCGCTTCGATTGAGGCGCCTTTTTTTATGAGTTTGCTCCGGGTTATTTCTTAAGGATCGTTTTCATTACCAAATCCTTGTCGAGCTTTTTGGTGCAGAAGAACCAGTCGTGGCAGGTGATGTCTTCCTTGCTCTCCATTCTTTCCTTCGCTACCCCGCAGGAACCTGCAGTGGGAACGATCACATCGTCACCAGGCCTCCAGTCGGCCGGAGTGGCGATGGAAAAGGCATCGGCAGTCTGC
>CAZJZF010000579.1:0-2021 GCA_964550385.1 uncultured Lentimicrobiaceae bacterium
CAGCAGTTTCCGGTAGTTTACGGTTCTTATCAGAAGCTGGAGCAGTGAACCGTGCCTGAGCAGTTGAATGCCGAAATCTGCCGGATTCGAGTGATAAATCGTGGTTGCTTCTAGAAAGGCAGAGTGGAGCGGATCATTTACAGCATCCTCTTCAAAACGAACATGCACTTCCCGCGTTTGCCTTACTATCAGCCTGAACAGACCATGAATCTGGTGGAGCACAACATCGGAGTTCCCTGATTCCGCATCACTGCTCTCGTCTTTCAGGTGTACAACAACGCTTCGTTTCTCTTTGAATTCCTGGTTTTCAAGCTCGTGGAGAAATTCAAAGTACCTTCTGTCTAGCTCTTCCAGGGTTCTTACAGCCGGATCCTTTGCATATTCCAGTCGTGTGGTGATGAGTTGCAGACTCCGTTTCCGGGCTTTCAGGCAAATCACCTGTTCCGAAAAAGTGTCTTCGTACAAACCGTCTATATATTCATTGAACCGATACCTGGCCACCTTGGCAAGTATGGCAGACTGCCACTGCATTTTTAATTCCATATCACTGTTGTCAGATTGCCTGTGTGCTGCATCCATTATCGATTCCAGATTGCGCATTTTCGAAACTGGCAGGCGGAAGAGCTGGTGGTAGCAAATGAATCTAAGAAGAAGCCGGGGATCCGCTTCATGACTATCAGGGTGCATCAATACGATTCTTTCCCATACATCTGTCATGGATTCCATCCATAGGTCGGGCCGGCCGAAAAAGTCAGCGACAAGGTCCCTTGTGAATTTGACAGAACTGCCGGCTGGTTTGATGGTGCCCTTGGAACTTAGCTCCCCAACGGGCACTTTGTCCAAATAGTGGGAATACCCTTCGAAGTTGTTCTTGAACAGCAAAATAAGAATCTGCAGTGGGTTCATTTCATAGGTTATCCCCATGCTGATTAGCTCATTCTGCTCAAGATTTACCATTTCGGCTTCCGGGAAAGCCCTTCCCTCAGCTTCCGCCAGGTCGAAGCAAAGTGGGAAATAATCGTGCACCGGATAGATGGGTGTTTGCATAATGATTTGCTATATTTGTCAAAATGTTTTGTTTTTACCTGATGGCTGTTGGAAATTCCGAAAAGAATGCCACAGATCGGATTCGTGAGCTATAGATACAGATAATCAGGTTTTTATAATTCTAAGTAGGTTGATTCTCACGGTTCAATCGTTTGAGAATCCATCAGGCCAGATTGATTCAGAGGTTATTGTTCAGATAAAAATGACGGTATGAATGCAATTCTTTTCAGACACAGTGCTCCCGGGAATGCCATCGACAAACAAACCGTTAACTGGCATGAACAAGAGATCCCGGCGATTTTATCCGGTTTGTCTGCAGGTAGTATTTTGCTGTTTGGGCGTTCTGATATGCCGGCCTTCAGAAGACTCGTTGGTAATCAGAGGTTCCTTGATTGTGGCATTAAGCCACCTAAACTTGAGCTTTTCAGGGCATTCCGGCTCGATGGAACTATAAACAATAATCTTCAGCGATTACTGGTTGCAGAGTATCCTGCAAAAAGGGCTATAACAAACAGCCTTTCAAGTTTTCTGCGCCGATACAGGGATGAGTATCCTGTCTGTTTGCTCTTTATAAACGATGAGCGTATGGTGGAAATTACACAATCGAACTTAGAAAGCAAATCTGAAGCATTACATCAGAGCGACCCCCTGAAAATGTTTTCAGATCTGCAGCTCGAAAATGATACAACTCATAAAATCAGTCTTGTATACAAAGGCACCTCAAGTGATATGAGGTTAACCCGCTTTATGATGTCCAGGGCATCAGATTCATCATCTCCGGTGCTGATTCTGGGGGAGTCCGGAACAGGTAAAGAGATCATTGCCCGGCAAATCTTTGAACATGCCAGCAACCACAAAACAGCATTTAAACCAGTGAATTGCGCTGCGCTCCCCGATCAGTTGCTTGAATCAGAGTTGTTTGGGCATGAAAAAGGGAGCTTCACCGATGCCCATAAGGACAAAGAGGGGTTGTT
>CAZJZF010000580.1:0-2019 GCA_964550385.1 uncultured Lentimicrobiaceae bacterium
GTCAACGCATGCCGTTTGGTCAACGCATGCGTTGACCCTACAATAATTCGTTCGCCAGATTGGCCAGTTCCGACCTTTCCCCTTTTTCGAGCCGCATATGGGCATAAATGGGGTGGTGTTTGATTTTGTCGATGAGGTAAGATAATCCGTTCGACTGCGAATCGAGGTAGGGGGTATCGATCTGGTAGATGTCGCCGGTGAAAATGATTTTGGTGTTTTCGCCGGCACGGGAGATGATGGTTTTTACCTCATGGGGTGTAAGGTTCTGGGCTTCATCCACAATGAAGATGATATTCGACAGGCTGCGGCCACGAATGTATGCCAAAGGCTGAATGAGCAGCTTCTCTTTTTCCAGCAGTTCATCGAACTGGTGGTACTCCTTGTCGCGCTCATCAAACTGATTCTTAATGAACTTGAGATTGTCGAAAAGCGGCTCCATGTAGGGATTTAGCTTGGCACTCACATCACCTGGCAGGAATCCTATATCCTTGTTGCTGAGCGGCACAATGGGACGTGCAAGAAACACCTGCTTGAAGTTGCGGCGCATTTCCAGGGCACCTGCCAATGCCAGCAGCGTTTTTCCGGTGCCGGCAACCCCCTGCAGGGTTACCAGTTTCACATCGGGGTTAAGGATGGCGTGTAAGGCAAATACCTGCTCGGCATTGCGGGGGGTAATCCGCTGAATGGTCCTCTTTTCCACCCGTTCAATCAGCCCGGTTACGGGATTGAAAAAAGCCATCGCGGAGGAGCTGTGGTTTCTCAGGATGAAATAATGGTGGGGAACCGGTAAGGGTATCCCCAGGTCATCCGGGGTGCAGCTTCCCTCCTGATAGATTTTGTCGATGATGGCCTTATCTACCCCTTCTATCAGTGTTTTTCCGGAATAGAGCGAGTCCAGATCCTTAATCTTGCCCGTCTGGAAATCTTCGGCTGCGATATTCAGCGATTTCGCCTTGATGCGAAGGTTCACATCTTTGGTTACCAGTATTACCTTCCGATCGGGGTATTCTCCCCTCAGATGGGTGGCAACATTCAGAATCCGGTGGTCGGGTTTTTTCTCCCCGAACACCTTTTCAGCATCAGGACCGTGCAGATTATGGAAACCATTGAGTTCTACCTTGAACATCCCTGCTCCGGGAAAATCCAGTGGAATCCAGTCCTGTAAACCCTGGTACTGTCCCGCCAGACGATCGATGATACGGATAAACTCTCTTGCCTCAAAGTTTTTGGTATCATTCCCTTTTTTAAAGTTGTCCAGCTCTTCCAGAACCGTAATCGGAATCACCACATCATTGTCCTCGAAGCTGTGAATAGCACTGTGATTGTATATAATCACCGAGGTGTCCAGCACAAAAATCTTCTTCTGTGCAGAAGGGGCTGCCTTTTTCGCCATAGGGTAAGGGGATTTCCGATAAAATTACAGGAATACGGGAGCCCCGGGGTTGGGTCAGGGTAGATTTTTCTAACACGAAAAGGTTGAAAACAAGATTGGCTGCCAATGCAGCCAATCCCATTCATATCAAGTGGTTATCTTACGCCCACCAGCTCCACGTCGAAAATAAGGTTGGCTCGCGGAGGAATCTTTGGCGGCCTTCCCGCTTCCCCATAGGCAAGTTGATAGGGGATGATAAGCCTCGCTTTTTCCCCCTGATGCAAAAGCAATAACCCCTCTTCCCATCCCGGGATCACCATCCCTTTGCCCAGTTCAAACTCAATGGGCTGCTCACGCTCTATGGAAGAATCAAAAATCTCACCTGTTTCCAGATAACCTGTGTAGTGTACCTTAACCGTTTTTCCGGCTTCGGCTTTGATCCCATCTGTTTGATTCACTCTGATGTATTTGAGGCCGGTAGCAGTTTTCAGCGTATCCTTGCCGGTAACATCATACGGTACGGGCTTCGGAGTCTCTTTCGCTTCCAGAATTTCAACGTCGAAAATCAGGTTGGCCTGTGGGGGTATTACCGGTGCACGCCCCATTTCGCCATAGCCTAACTGGTAAGGAATCAGGAATTTAGCTAC
>CAZJZF010000581.1:0-2014 GCA_964550385.1 uncultured Lentimicrobiaceae bacterium
CCGAATGCACCGCCCCATTTATCTCCCAAAGGGATTCCAAAAGTAAGGTTGCTAAGGTTAAACTGCCCTTCATCCCGAATATTGGAATCGGCTGAAAGCCTGGCCACAGATCCTGCCAGTCCGGCATCGAAGGTAAAATAGTTCTTTTTAAAAGCGGTATAGGATGCCGGGTTCGACGGGTTTACCAGAAACGAGCCGTTAATGCCATATTTCAAGCCCCCCATGGCTCCGTTATACCCAGTGGAAATCTGGTACAGGTTGCCTATACCAAACCTTGAATAGGGAGAATTATAGGTGAACTGGGCAGAAACCGGCAGGGTAAGGGTTGCTGTGACCACAAACAGAAACAGTACTTTAAGCGTTATCTTCATTGAAATCAAGTATTTCGTTCAATCCTACACCTACCAGATTTGGGAGTGCAAAGATGCTATATTTTAGCCGTTTATCAAAAAAATGCATTTGTCCACCTGTAAGCACAACCTTCAAATCCGGAAAGGCAGAGAGGTATTGTGCTATTATACCCTCCATGGAAGCCAGTGATCCGTTAATAATACCGCTGAGCATAGATTCATGGGTATTGTTACCGGTAAGTGCAGGCCTATCGGCAGGTAATGGTTGGATTAACGGCAGTTTCCCTGTAAAAGTATGCATGGCTTTCGCTTGCATGACGATACCCGGGGTAATGATTCCGCCCAGATAGGCATTGCCGGCCACCATATCATATTTTATACAGGTTCCGGCATCAATCACCAACACGGGTTCACCAGGGAAAAGCGTATTGCCCCCCACTGCCGCAGCCAGCCTGTCCGGGCCAAGTGTTTCAGGGGTTTTATATTGGATATCGATCGGAACGGGGGTAGAGGCAGGGTTAAACCGAATGGTAGCCATTCTCGCTGCCAGTCCTTCGAACAGAGCTGTGTCCTCTTTGGCAACGCTGGAGAGTATGCATTTTTTAAACGGGCCATGGTACTGCAACACATGGGTAAGGTGGGACTCCTGATTGCTCCCTTCACCATAATACACTCCAAGGAGGCGTTTTCCCTCAAAAAAATAGTATTTACAGGCAGTATTGCCCTGGTCGGCCACCAGCTTCATAGGTTTTCTTTAGGGTACAAAGTTACGGCAGTCGTTTGAATTTAAGGTTATGACGCAACCTAAGCAGGAAAGGTAACAGTTTTTTTGCAAATGTCGGAAAATGTTGTATCTTTGCCTCCCTTTTTAACGGTACCATAGCTCAGCAGGTAGAGCAACGGACTGAAAATCCGTGTGTCCTTGGTTCGATTCCGAGTGGTACCACCAAAATCCCTTCAGGCGTCTGTTTACTGACGCCTTTTTTGTTACCCATAAACTGGAGAACCTGCCAGGAGGAAGCGAATGGCGTTTCGCTAAATCCCCTTTAGCTTTTTATTTTCCAGATCATGTAGTGTATGGGATACAAATAGATTGTAAATGGTCTGATTTAACAGCCCCCAGAATTCTTTGGTGCTGCATTCGAGCTCCTGGGGACATTTTATGACACAATCAAGACAATCGATGATGCAAATCCCCGGTTCAAATGCATTGTGTATATCGAGAATGGTAATTTCGGCTGCATCCCTGGTGAGAACAAAACCTCCTTTATGACCCAGCCTTCTTACAAGCCCAGCCACTTTTAATGCATGGATGATATGGTCGAGATACTTGTTTGAGATTTTCTGGGATAAAGCAATGTCCTTCTGGAATATGCCAGAATCTGGTGAATGTTTGGCAATTTCCACCATGGCCCTGATTCCGTATCGGGTTTTTGTATTGACTTTCAATGTTCTTAGCTTAGATTTACTGGATTGAGACTGCGAAATCAAAATTAACCAATATCTCATTATCCACCCTAATGAGTCCAAAATATTTTTGGGGAGGGGTGATTCCAAAATCCGTAAGTTTCATCTCCTTCGATCCGGTTACCAGAAAGCAATGATCATTTCATTCGGATACGATACATTTCACTGTATAGGAAGAGTTTTTTCCTGCGATAGAT
>CAZJZF010000582.1:0-2014 GCA_964550385.1 uncultured Lentimicrobiaceae bacterium
AATGGCTGATTTTCGGCCACTGGTCCACGTTCTAAGTTCACTCCGGTACTCTGTAGCAGTGAGTGATCAAACAGGTACGCACTTGTCGCAGTGTTGTCGAATCGCACCGGATGGGCATGCCCAATAAAGGCCTTGCTCGACTTTAGGTAATATATCAACGAATTCTTGTCAAGTCCCTTATTACCATGCTGTTTGCGGTGATGTTCCAGGTAAAGAGGGTGAATTCTGCTCAAATTCATAAACAAAACCTCAGTTTCCCTATTAAATTCCTTAACATCTTTATTTGCACGGCCTTGCGCAAAGCCAGTAATAATAGGCTGTTGTTGCCCTTTGAACTTCATTTCGATCTTAAAATCATTTCCTGCGCTTATTAAATGATTGTCTAATAAGTACATAACCATGTCCCAGAACACTGCTAGCGATTCCGAAGTACTTATCTGACTGCTGAGGTCAGTAACTCTTGAAACAGTCTGTAGCAGTAGGGTATCGTATGTAAACGGAAGAGATATGTCTGTAGCAGTGAGAATTTTTACCGGGGTAAGTATGGTAGCGAAGTTCCGGATCAGTCGCTCTTCCACACCCGAATCAACCAGATCAGGATGGTACTTCAGCTCATTGTACACCTTTTCGAACTCCATCATATAATTCTTTTCAATGAGCTTGCGGTATTGTATCACCTCACAAAGCAGGCTACTCAACCCTTCAACCTCGTATTTTTTGAGCTGGTTGTATGCTTCTATCTGCTGCTGGGTAAATTCCTGCTGTTCAAAATTTAGCAGGATGCTGCGGGTAAACAGTGCATTGTCGTCGCGGGTAGGTAGGTACTGGCCACTGATCACACACGCAGCATTTACTGGGGTGGTGGTTGTGCGGTTGTCGGTTGTCATTTTCCCCTTCTCGTGCCCAACGCCATCATAGGCACTTTTAAGCTGCTGCAGGCGCCGTTCTTCGATGTCGTTACTGTACTCGTCAAACCAGCTTATGGTGTTCCGGAACCGGGCCAGTTTCCTACTGAAACCCACAAAGGTTCCACTGTTCAGGTTGAACGGCGGCATGTTGTTGAAAAAGAAATTGGAAAGGGACCACCCCAACTGGCTTTTCCCCGATTGCTTCTCCCCAAAAAGGAACAGGTGCGGGAAAACCTTGTACTTGCTGTATATCAGATCCCGGAAGCATGCGGCAATCAAAAAGGCAATGGCAATACGGCCGTTGTCGTTCTGGCTGTACACTTCAACCATAAGCCTGGCCCATTCTTCAAAGGTTATGGGGCTTTTCTGATACAGGAAGAACCGGTCGCCTTCATATTCATCATCATCTTCCCTTACATCTTTATACACCATCGAATATGCCGGTGAGAAGTATTTTTTACCATCGTGTTCCATCATCCCCAGCTCGTCCACTTCCTGGTATATATCTCCCGAGAAGGATCCGTTGGCAAATGCCAGGAACCCTTCGCGCTGCCATCCCAGGGTTTTCAACTCCTCGCAAAACGGCATATCCTCCATAACCTTTGCAAGCACCTTAAAAAACTGCTGTTTGTTGCCGTAAAAAAGGTAGTTGCCTTCTCCGGCTGCCACCGCCTGGAACTGTTCAACCGATACAAAGCTTTTGGTGGGTACATCAATCACACGTTTACGCCCAAACCGATTGTGTATCTCAATCAGGCGCTTGTTATCGGTTTTACTATAGATGTGAAATAGAGGTTTTATAACAAAGTTACTCCCCTCAAAGGTTCCCTGGTTTCCTAAAAAGTGGTAGCAGTTGTTCAGCTCAAAAAAACCAGCCTTGTAAGCTTCATCGGCATCAACTTCCTTCGGCAGAATTACCGATCCCGGATCGATAGATTCCTGCTTCCCCTCCAGGGCAAACTCCATTACCTTTTCGGCAAACTGCTTTTTGGTAACGGCAAACTTTTTCCGCAGGGCATCCATATAGTAGCTCCGCTGGATACCATCGGGTATATGGCTTATCAGTTCAGCAATGGCATTAAAAGCTTCGGCTTTGCGCCCGGGAT
>CAZJZF010000583.1:0-2013 GCA_964550385.1 uncultured Lentimicrobiaceae bacterium
TCACACTGTCTATCAGAGATTGGAGAGGGTGCAGGGTAGTTTTGTCGTGCCCGGTAAACAGGGGGTGCCCCAGGTACACCATCATGCCACCCGAGGGGAGTGCGGTCTCTTTCCAGAACCGGATCAGGTAGTCGTGAAACAGCAGACTCTGTTGCTGCAGCAGGTTGGGGTCGGGGGTTTTCTCCTCCTGGATCGATCGGAAGTAGAAGTAGTCGTCGCGCGCTACCGGGCTGATTTCCAGGAGCCCCAGCACGCGGTAGTTGCCATCCTGGTACACCGGCAGGTGGTAAGGGTAGAGGCTGCCGTAGAATCCTGTGGTATGGTCGGCGCCGATGCTCGACTCGTAGCTGTACCCTTTGCGCTGCAGGAAGTCCATCCCCTTGAAGCTGTTGAGGGTGAAGGGGAACCGGAATCCCGTAAAACCCCTGTTCCACTCCTGCTCATTCATCTCCACCTGAAACACCGTTTCGCTGAACGAGAGCCCCTGCATGTTCATCTTACGCCACCCGTTCGACTGCAGCTGGTGCGGAATTTTTTTCAGATAATCGCGGATCTCCGGATCCAGGTCGCCATTAACGAAGAGGGTGGGTGTGATCTCTTTCTTTTGCAGCAGTCCGAAGGCCAGCTTGTAATCCTCGATGTCGCCGTCGCTGTTAAGGGAGACGGCAAAAGCTGCCGGCATCCCTTCGGGCCACGGAAGCAGCGCGATGCGGGTGGGATGTTTGATGAAGCAGGCGTCGAGCATCTTGCCGCAGAAGGCGTCGATCTGTACGGCATTCCACACCCCGCCCTCGTTGGAGGGGTGCAGCAGATACGACGAGGGGAGCAGAAAAGCGGTTCCTTTGCCGTATGGGTTCCTGACCAGGGCAGGAAACTCAAGCGAGTCGTTTTTCCACGAGGCGAGCACTTTGGCGCTGTCGCTGGTAACGGAGTCGGGCACCAGGATCCAGGAGCCGGGGCCCAGCATCGGAAGCAGCTCTCCGCGCAGGTTGGTGTCGATATCGCCATAGAGGGCAAAGCCCTCCATGTTCCTTTCCGACATCATCACTCCGAAGCAGTCGGAGAGGGGCCAGTTGTCGGGTTCCAGCCTTCCGAAGATGCTGATGCGGTCGGCGCCGTTGCGCTGGTTTCGGCCGATGTTGTCGCCACCTACCAGCACTCCGCCACTCTCCACCCACCGGCGGAGGATGTCGAGCTCCAGGTCTTCGAAGTAGGTGAGGGAGTACTGCCGGTCGGCGTCGTGGTATTCGGCAGCAGTAAGGAGCATCAGGATGTCGAAACCCGCCAGGTAGTTGCGGTCCAGGAGGGCGTCGCGGGTGTTCACGCGGGTGTAGGCACCCCGGCGGTTGAACGACTCCATGGCCAGCAGCACCCCTTCGGGAAGCACACCGGTGCCGTCTTTGCCGGTGGTGATGATGAGCACCCTGGGGATACGGTAGCCATCTGAATCTGAGGAGTTTCCTGCAGGTTTCCGGAGGAGGAGGAGGAGGACTGCAGCGGCAGCGACCAGGATCAGGATTATTAGTATGATTAGTTTCTTTTTCATTTGCAGAAAGTTAATGGCACACGGATTAGACGGATTATGCTGATTTTCACTGATTTTTTTTGGTTTGATTCCCAATTTTTTAATAGAACACGGATTGTACGGATTATGCTGATATTCACGGATTTTTAGGTCGATTTTTTCTGTCGTTTGTGAAAATAATTCTTCGGAATTCAGCCTTTTTCCCAAAATTAAAAAGCAAACCCAACTCCAGATCTGTAGCTTTTAAATAGTTGATGACTTGCTGTTCGTGTTCTGGTATAAGTGTTTCAGCCGCTTTCAATTCAACAACAATGCTATTCTCCACTAAAATGTCAGCATAGTAATCACCTATGATCTGATTGTTGTACAAAACTTTTATTGGATATTGGTTTGATACTTTCAGATGATTGTTCACCAGTTCAATCATCATCGCTTTTTCATACACTTTCTCAAGAAATCCAAATCCCAGGGAATTGTAGACCTTGTAG
>CAZJZF010000584.1:0-2013 GCA_964550385.1 uncultured Lentimicrobiaceae bacterium
TTTTCCGAAAAAGGGTGCTTCGATGGCAAGATCATCCGGATGATACTGGTCGATCATTGCTAAAACCCGGGTAAATATCTCTTTCAGTTTGAGATAAGGATCCTGGTAAATTGCTAATTTTACCACCCCTAAGCCAATTACATGCACGCTTTTGCCCGAAACACCAATGATGGCATAGCCCAACAGGTTGGTGCCGGGGTCGATGCCCAAAATAATACGTTCAGGTTTCAAACCAGGTAATGATAAAGGTTCAGCCTTCAAAGGTACGTAAACTGCAGAATATTGCCATCAGGATACTGGTAGTGATTGTAGCCTGGTATGCATTGTCGAGGCAGCTGCTACGACATGATGATCTGGATCAGGTTTGGGATTCCTTTGCAGAAAACACCCGTAATATTTCGTTCTGGATTTCACTGCTGCCTGTATTCATCGGAATGTTGCTGAATTGGTCGATTGAGGCTTTCAAATGGCGACTTCTTACGATGAAATCAGAAAAGATATCCTTCTTCAGGGCATTACAGGCTGTTTGTACCGGTATAACCGTAGGTACTTTTACCCCTAACCGGGTTGGGGAATTTATCGGCCGGTCTTTTGTGCTTGATAAGACCCACCCCTGGAAAACCTTCTTTATGACCATGGTAGGCAGCTTTGCCCAGCTGCTGATCACCATTATCGCAGGTACAGCTGGATTTCTGTTCTTCGCATCGAGATATGGATGGTTTTCTGCCGGCAGCATGTACCTTGATATCCCTATCGTGTTTTTCGCCATAGCGGCAGTAATCCTGTTGCTGCTCTTCTATTTTCATGTAGACCTTATAGATCACTATTTTGGACGGTGGATCGCACAAAAAAGGCCCGGTTTTGCAAAATGGGTGCATGTTCTCTCAGAATACCAAACCAGGGATCTTTTAAAAGTATTGCTGATGAGCGGGGCCAGGTATCTGGTATTTTCCTGGCAGTTTATCTATCTGATCCACCTGTTTGGTTTGTCCATTCCTTATGCTGAATCGATGGTTTTTCTCTCTGTGTCGTACCTGGTCATGACGCTCATTCCAACCATAGCCCTGTCGGAGCTGGGGGTTCGTGGCACCGTAACCCTCCACTTTTTTGGCTATTACTTTGGTGCGGCCGGTTATGGAGCCCCGGAAACCTTTGCGCTGGTGGGAGCTGCCACCATGCTGTGGCTTATCAATCTTGTGGTTCCGGCACTTGTGGGAACCTTGTATGTTTATCGACTCAGGGTTTTCAGAAACGGTAATCCAACAGCAGAATGATCTGGACGGTTCTGGCATTCTTGGTAGCATTGTATGCAGTGCTGATCCTTTTTATGGCAGTCGGTTTTGCTGCCGGTTCACGGAAAAAAGTTAACCATGGTCTTGCCACCCAGATGCCATCGGTTTCGGTCATCATTCCCTGCAGAAATGAAGGCGCTCACCTGGAAGTTTTGATTGCGGAGATCGCAAGGCAACTCAATGACCAGCAGGCAGAGGGTGAGATCCTGATAGTTGACGATCATTCCGAGCCGCCGGTGATGTTTCCGGAAACAATGGATTCAGGTGGAATAGTTTTGAAAATCATTCGGTTAGCCTCAGGGGATCCTGGTGGAAAGAAAGCTGCACTGGAAGCTGCAATCGGGCATGCCAGATTTGCCGTGATTTTGACCATCGATGCAGATTGTATGCCGGGGCCAGCGTGGATAAAAACCATGCTGCATCCCTTTGGTTTACCTGGATGCAAGATGGTAG
Source organism: uncultured Lentimicrobiaceae bacterium (assembly GCA_964550385.1). GTDB lineage: Bacteria > Bacteroidota > Bacteroidia > Bacteroidales > SKPS01 > SKPS01. The sequence continues at coordinate 1,746 of CAZJZF010000584.1, forward strand.
CAGGCATGGTTAAACTGGATCCTGTTGGAAATCGGGTTCAAAACGCTCTTGAGCTGTTGGATTTTTATGGATTGATAGGAGCCTCGGCCGGCGCTGCGCTGCTGCATTTGCCCTTCATGTGCAACGGAGCAAACCTGGCATTCCTTCGGGAGGCATTTCACCACACCGGAGGGTACTCCGGCAATGCAGAGAGGTCATCGGGTGATGATGTGTTTTTGCTTCACAAATTCATCAGGCAATATGGTGCATCATCGGTGCAATGGAATCT
>CAZJZF010000585.1:0-2000 GCA_964550385.1 uncultured Lentimicrobiaceae bacterium
GAAAAAGAACTGCCATCAACGTTATTCCGATCAATGTGCATTTCGGAACAAAAGACTTTTCCGAGCTTCACGGCAAAATAGAAATAGACATAAAACTAAGGTAAAATTATTGCAAACTCGCAACTGGCCTGCCGGGGTTTTGTGTTTCAGGGTAGATGAAAGACAGATATTTAAAGGGATAAAGCAATAATGAGGCTGAGGTTGTTGAAGGGGCGAGCTTTTGGTTTGTGGGGATGCTGAGGGGCGTCAGCCAGTCTTCGGGTTTTCGTCGAAAAGACTACTCATTGCATAGAGCGGCAGCACCCTGATGTTTTCATATTAACCAAAGTTTTCCATTGAAACTCTTGTGCCCATGCTCATTTTTTTTTCCTGCAGAAAAATACGCAGGCTTTGCATTTTCCCCTGCGTTCCAGATTTTACTTCTATGGGAATGATGTCCTGTTGTTTTTGCACAAGAAAATCAACCTCAGCATGGCTGCCCCTTTTTTCGCGGTTCCAGTAATAAAGTTGGGGTCTGGTGTGATACGCCTGCAATAAGCCCCTGATTGATAAAGCGCTCCATTGCACTTGATTTTTAAAATATCAAGGCAAACATCATCCTAAAGCGCAAAAATATCAGGCCAAACGCCACCGAACCTTACACTCATTCAGTTGAACAAACCCAAAAAATCCAAATGGATAAAATCCAAGCCTCTAATCCTTGATGCAACGCACAGATTGCCCGTAGCTTTTATCGGTGTATATTCTGAAGAAATTGCTGCTTTTATAGTCAAGAATCTGGTACCACGCAGATCCAGCGGAATAGTCCGAAGAGGACCACAAATTTCCGTAATTACCAACGGAGGCAAAACTTCCCCAAGGGGTATCACGCTCTCCTGCGGGAAGTCCGGAAAAGCCGCTTAAGTTCGTTGCTCCGGTATTGGGACTGTACCAGATGTATTGAGCTTTTAAATGTCCCCCGGCTACCTTATATCCTCCTAAGTAATCTGTAAGAATTGTCAGATCAGAATTCGTAGGCACATGCCACCCTGTGGGACAAAGTCCATTGGGGTTGTCAACAGCATGCCAATTGTATAAGGCACCATAGGTGTTTGCATAGGAGGCCGAATCGTTGTTGAACCAGCACATTGATCCTGTTGAAAGGCTTCCCCATGTTGCATGCACGGTTATATTGGGGATAGGTATTCCGTTGCTATAATTACCCACTTTCAGATTCTCTTTCATCCAGCATTGATCTCCGATCCGAACGGTATTGTATATGTTGCCATTATAATCCATAACTGTTGGCATACCTGGGCAGGGAATATTCAGAAAGAACCCAAAGGAATATATGGATGATTGAAAAGGGTTGTCTTCGTAGAAATAAACGATAGGGTAATTTGGAGAAGCAGAAATATAACCAGTGATTTTCAGACTATCCCCCATCACCCACGGGAAAGCTGATTTCCCTTTCCGCATCCCGGAAGCTGCCGCTTGTTGACTGCCATAGGATAACTGGCAACTGCCCTCTCCCGGGCTCAGGTTGATGAGCTTTTGTACCTGACGTTCCTTACCTGCTTCAGCCACCAATAGATAATAGGTTTCCCTGCCCGGAGTGAAGGTGAAACTGTGTTCTCCTGCACCCAGCGACCGGCTGAACGTTGCCAGCTCTCGCCCTGCCAAATCATACAACCTCAGTGTTACCGGCTCTTCCTGCGGTAACCAGAGCCGGATGATAGAGGTTTGAGATATGGGGTTGGGGTAAGCCGGGTGCAAAAACATCTGATTCCCAAATCCTTCCATATCCTCAATGCCAATCCCATGGTTCAGCACCAGCAACGTATCTGTGCCGTGCAGAGTGGTGTCGCCCCCCTGAGTGAGGTTCTCAATCAGGATGCTGTCCAAAGGTTGCTGAATTCCGTTCAACCCGGCCGTAAAGGTGAGGGTGATGGTGGTTTGGGCGGTGAGATGCCCGATGGATGCGATGATCAGCAGGATAAGAAGCAGAGGCTGTTTCATTA
>CAZJZF010000586.1:0-1998 GCA_964550385.1 uncultured Lentimicrobiaceae bacterium
CCGGCCTTATAGATAATACGGCCGGGTAGGGTATCGGAGTACATCAGATAGCCGGCCAGCACCAATTCGTTGTGGGTGAGGTCGTTGCTGAAGTTTTGGTTCAAAGTCCACATGGTTTCATCAAATCCCTTTTCGTAATAGAGATAATTGAAGTCGTTCCACCTTCTCGACAATTTCATACCTGCTTCCACCAACCCCTGTGCAGGGATTCTGCGAAGGTAGTCTGCCTGAAGGAATGCAAGGGTGGGTGTGCCACCTCCCGACGAACGGGCCCAGTCGTTACCGAACCTGTACAATGCAGGGCGTGAACCTTTTATGCGCGAAAAGCCACCCTCCAGCACCAGCTCGCGTTTGCCGGGAATCTTCACAAACCGGTATCCCTGCGAGAGCTCCCATATCTTTCGGTAGAATCCTATTTCGTTATTGACATTGATCCTTTCAAAACCGGTAATGCCGTCATCTTTTGTGATGTCCAGGGACTGAGTCGTGTATTGCTTTGGCGAGAGGTACCTGATGGAGCCGTACCACGTCTCTCCAGGGCGCGTTCTAAGCTGAAACTGAAAACCTGCAGTGGGGATGAGGCTTAAAGGACGGGAAATGCTGTTCTGGGTGATGATAACAGGGGCATCGGAGTGGATCGTGCGGACCAGGGAACCGGTTACTTTGTCGAAATCCACCTTCAGACTGCCGGATGCCTGAATAAAACCTTTCTTTCCCCGGTAGATCAGCTGACCTCCGGTATTGAACCTGCTGAGAATTGGAATATTAGCATCCCAGGGTTCGATGTGCACTGCCGGTATCACTGGACCCATGTACAGGGTGGTGGAATTGAGGTTGAAGGCACCCGACCACCCTTTTCTGCTCTCGGCACGGGTAACTATGTTGATGATCCCGCCGGTACCTTCGGCATCGTATTTAACGTTTGGGTTGGTGATGATTTCGACCGACTCGACTGAAGAAGCGGGAATGAGGGGCAGCAGATCGGAAGAAACGGGCCGGCCATCCAGCAGGATGAGCACGTTGGAATTGCCCCGTATGAACACCTTCAGGTCGGGGCTGATGATCACATCAGAGCTCCCTTTCAGGATTTCGGTAATGCTGCCGGTGGCTGCGCTGCCCGACTGGTCGACCTGGATTCTCGTTTTATCGAACTGCACAACCTTGTCGGCCAGCTTTGAACTAACGGTTACCGCTTCCAGATACTGCCTGGTGCGTTTCATCCGGATGGTATCAGACCAAGCATATCCACCCACCCCTGGGTGTAACTGCAATTGCTCTGTACGGTATCCCACAAAACTTGCTCTGATAAATAAGGAGCCTGTCTTCAGGTTTCTGAACTGAAACTCCCCCTTTTCGTTGGTAACGGATCCGGAAACCAGCGTTGAATCGGGCAGACGGTAAAGCGCCACCGACACATACTGCATCGGGAGTCGTAATGAATCGTCCATCACCACACCTCTGATCATACCTTTCCCCGATTGCCCCAAAGCATTCCACGGCATCATCCCCAGCCCCACAAAAACAATAAAAATCCAGATCCCAAACCTGCCTTGCGTCATATATTACATTTTCAATGGTCAATGGTTAATGGTCAATGGTCAATTGCCCACCACGCCAGGGTGTGGCCTCCGTTTCACTTCGGCATCAGCACATTATCTCACCCTGATCTTCATTCCCGGCTGCAGAATTTTGGTCTCTTTGATGCCATTGAGCTTGCATAATTTATCAACCGTAGTGTGATTTTTCCGGGCGATGGCATACAGGGTATCTCCTTTTTTAACAGTATGATACACTGATGTTTTTGCAGATTTCGGCGGGGATTTTACAGTTGTTTCCGGAGCAGAAAAATCGGTAAGGGTATCGGTTCCGTTCTCCCAGGTCACCTGCAGGTTTTGGGGAGAGGCGTTTCGGTATACGTCTTTCAGGGCAGCGTGGGGCAGCGACAGGGAGCGCACCACCGGTCGGGCGGTGTCGCAGCGATCGTGCGACAGCAGCCAC
>CAZJZF010000587.1:0-1997 GCA_964550385.1 uncultured Lentimicrobiaceae bacterium
TAGGGATCAGGGAATATCGCCAGGTTCAAAAAACCATTCATGGAATAAAATGCCATTTGATCACCCATCCGGTTTATTCCTTTTTTTCTGATCGCAATGATTCTGTTTGGATAGCTGACTTTAAGGATATCCCTGAGTTGATTCAACCGGGTTTTGGGTTTATAATATCTGGCGTACCCTTTCAATATGAAGTCAACAATGGTCTTTGGAGTGTTTGGGTTGAATCTGAAATAAAACCTGAAACAGATTTACCAGATTATATATTCAACATCGATCCGGGGCTGTCGGAAATCCAACAGCATCAAACCCAAGACAAAATTCCGGATTACATGACTTATTTTCGGATGAACGGAACTTAGCATTCGTACGGCGTGCCTCTTTAGTCAGCATGTAGGGAGAGGTGGATCTACAGGTCATTTCATCCTAATGTATAAAACTCAGCTCAGCCAGCTCCTTCCCAATATTCTGTATGCCACCAATGATCCTCTGGCTCTGAGCCTGTGAAGGCTTCTTCTTACCTGACACGTACTGGGATAAAAGTGTTGGGTTCATCCCGATTTTTTCGGCTAGATGACGGGCATTAAGAACCCTATAATATTGAAAGAACTGTTGTAGATCAATTTCAATAGCGATGTTTTCTTTTCTGATGATGTAGCCTTTCTCTTCAAAATAAAAATTCAGCACTTCAAGAATATTATCCTGAAGCTCTGAAATTGTTCTACCGGTGGTACCAGCTGGTATTTGTTGATCAAAGGGATAAGCAGAAAAACCGGTGTTTGTTTTTTCCACTATTACTCTAATTCTCTTCTTTAGTATTTTCATATTTGACCCCGTTGGCTTAATTTTTATTGATGCCTGCTTTCTTAAGAAGCCTCTTTTCTAAACCCTTTCCTACTTCCTGGCTTCCATGGAAAGGGACCATTAGGAAACCATCCTTTGTGGTATGAATCATTTTCAGGTGTGAACCTACTTGTGAAATGGTAAACCAACCATCTTTCTGAAGAATGCGGAGCAACTGTGAAGATTTCATCTTCTACCCTTTTTGATTTCCTTTCCTTCCCCATAGGAATTGAATGATTTAGAATCTCACAAAAGTAAATAAAAATATACCTTATCGCTAGCAGTTAGGTAACTTTTTATTGACTTTTCCTCCCAACTCATTGAAATAAGGTCAGTTATCCAAAGTGCTACAATAGCACGCTTTCGTCAACTTTCAGAAAATCAATAGCTTATTTCCCAGCCTTTTAAATTCAATTATCCTGAAGAAAAGTTGCACATGGGAGTTGAAGCAAATCACCAACTTGTAAAACCTTACCCATTCTCCCGACGTTCAGTTTATAAATCACTTAATTAAACCTATGAACAACATCCACCACATCCTCCTTATATCGTCCTTAGCTATCCTCACCGCCTGCGGCACCAAGGTCAGCCAACCGACACCTACAGATGATACAACAAACAATACAACCATTCCTGTAGAAACTGAAGCCGCCAACACCACCTACCCGCCAGCCTTCGAAGGCCAGACACGCATTGGAGGGATTCAAACAAAGACACCTTACCAGGTTGAAGTGCTGGACAAAACGCTCAACAAACCCTGGGGCATCGCCACCCTTCCCGATGGCCGGTTTCTCATCACCGAAAAAAAGGGAACCATGCGCATCGCCTCTGCTACCGGCACTGTGGGAGAGGCGATCACAGGCATACCAGAAGTTAACAGCGGAGGGCAAGGAGGACTCCTGGGTCTGTGCATCGATCCGGCATTTGATCAGAACCGGATGGTGTATTGGGTATTTTCTCAGCAGTTGCCGGACGGGAATCTAACTGCAGTGGCTAAAGGCAGATTAGCGGCAGATGAAAAAACAATAGAAAACGCTACAGTTATTTTTCGCGCCACACCGGCGCACCCAAGCAACTTGCATTATGGCGGTCGCATCCTTTTTTCCAAAGAAGGCCATCTCTATATCTCGACCGGCGAACGATCAGATCGGGAAACA
>CAZJZF010000588.1:0-1997 GCA_964550385.1 uncultured Lentimicrobiaceae bacterium
ATTTCTAAATTCTAATTCAATCCTATGGTGTAATAACTACAATTCGACCGCACTCAGTATAGTATGATGTTGAAATTGTAAAATTACCTGCCATGGAAAGAAATGTGCCAGTGTTTTCTCAGAGCGTTTTAAGCCAGAGAAACGGCCTTAACAACAGGGTTGTTTTCCCTCTGAGCCTGATTCTTGTGCTTCTAGCCTCCTGCCAGGTCGCAGAAGGGCAAACCATCAGCTTCAGAATTTCGGAGCGCACACTCCAGTTGGGGGATTCAGCCACCCTGAAGTGGAACATCCAGAAGACAAAAAAAAGGGACAGCCTGTACATCACAGGTTACGAGGGAGTTCCACCTTTCAAAGGGGAGATGAAGGTAGCGCCGGAGCATGATATAGTATATACACTAGTCCATATCAGGAGGAATACCCAGACCCGCAGAAACATCAAGGTAAAGGTCAACAGACCAGAGATTATCGAATTCGCCGGACCCGATTCAGCCATTTTCAGATCGCCGTGCCAGTTGCGTTGGAAAACCAGGTTTGTATCACAGGTTACTCTGGATGATGCTGCGGAAAAGCTACCAGCCTATGGTTCCTGCATGGTGGTACCCTCTTCACCGGTAACGTATACCCTCAAAGCCTGCAACCGGAACGGGCGCTGCGTAACCGCCACCCACCAGATCAATATACCTGGCGATTACATCAGGGCACCCTCTGTGCTTCGTCCGGGTGAGACCGGTATACTGGAATGGAAATTCACGGATGCCACAAGCGTTAAACTGAATCAGCCCGACACACTGCTGGTGGCTGAAGGGAATCTGAAGATTGCTCCCCGCGCAACAACTTCTTATCTTTTTACCGTAATCCGAAGAAATGAAGCGGGCAATGACAGTGTGTTTTCCTACAGTGTAAAAGTTCCAGTAATCAGGTCGGATTATATCAGTGGATCAAAAAGTTACGTAACCCTTCCGACAGGTCGAAAGCTTGTTTTCGACATATTCTCCGTCGACTGGCAGAAATATCCTGATGAGATGGTGCTGAAGGTGATGATCATGGACACTACCGGCCATTATATCACCGGATTGGCTCCGCCTTATATTCCTGAGGAGAAGTCGCGCCTGTTCTTCAGGGCCATCATTGAAACCGTTGAAGGGAAAAGCTACCCCATCAATGATTTCGGGGTAAAAGAGGTTCGGTCGATGACCAGCACCCCTCACGATATTGCATTGGTGCTGGATTACAGCGGATCGATGGCGGGATCGTTCCAATCGCTCGACGAGGCCACCCGGCAGTTTATCCAGCGCAAGCACAAAGCCGACCGGCTGGCTGTTGTTAGGTTTGACGACAGTATCGGGGTGGAGGCACCACTGGCAGCCACGGTACAGGAACTGGAGCAAAGAGTGGTCTTTAATAAAGGGCTGGGATACGGTGGCAGTACGGCCCTTAATGCTGCCGCAGATGCCGGAATGCGGTTACTGAACGACTCGATGCGGGATCTGCAGCTCATTGTAATGACAGATGGATACGAAAACTCATCCATGTACTATTGGGGCAGGTATTTTACCTTCGCCACCGAAGTGCTGATGGCAGCCAGAAAAAGGCGCATCACATTGAACACCATTAACTTTCAGGGGCAGGCGAACAAGCCATTGCTGGAAGCTTTTGCCGATATGACCGGAGGGAAATCGTACGAACTGCAAAACGACCAGGAGATTGAGAAAGTGTTCTTCGAGTTGCAGCATCTGTATCACAACTATTACGAAATCAGGTATAAACCCGCTTCTGCCGACGGAAACAGGCAGATTGAGTTGCTGTACAGCGACAACACCGGAAAAATCGTGAGCACAACCGCTACAGCCTGGATCAAAGACTCACTGAACATCGAATCTATCGAAAAGGAGGGCATTGAGCAGAGCTCTCTCTCGCCCACCTTTGGAGGCAGGATGATTCTGCAGCGGCAGGTGGTGGCCTTGTTCGAGTTCGACAAAACTGATCTGGACTCCTCA
>CAZJZF010000589.1:0-1996 GCA_964550385.1 uncultured Lentimicrobiaceae bacterium
ATGGTACCGGCATTTCTGCGGGCAAACGTACCTGAAGCAATGGTATCTATGGTAGAACCCAATAGTGATGGCGTTATGAATGGCCCTGTCATTCGCTTCACCCTTACGCATACAGGTACTGAGATAAGATCGGGCCATGAAGGGTACGAAATGGAGATCAAAACTGATGGAATCTATATCTCAGCCCCTGCTTCGGCCGGATTGTTCTACGGATTCCAGACCCTGAAACAGATCATCCTGCAAGCCGATCAGGGGAACCGAACCGCAGGACTCAACCTGCCATGCCTGTCGATTACCGATTTACCTGCCTTCCCCTGGCGCGGTATGCTCCTCGACTGCTGCCGGCATTTTATGGAGAAGGAGTTCATCCTAAGGTATATAGATCTTCTTGCCCTCTATAAGATGAACCGTTTCCACTGGCATCTTACCGAAGATCAGGGATGGAGGATCGAGATTGACAAATATCCGAAGCTCACCGAAGTGGGTGCCTGGCGCAAAGGCGACGACGGGGTGATGTACGGTGGTTTTTATACGAAAGATGACATACGTGAAGTGGTGGCCTATGCCGCTGAGCGACACATTGTTGTGGTTCCTGAGATTGAGATGCCGGGGCATGCCATGGCAGCGCTGGCAGCGTATCCTGAACTGAGCTGTACCGGAGGTCCGTTCGAGGTGCCTTCTACCTGGGGGGTGTTCAAAGACATCTACTGCGCCGGCAACGACTCGGTGTTTGTGTTTCTGAAGGATGTACTGGGTGAAGTGATGGAGCTTTTTCCATCCCCCTGGATCCACATCGGTGGGGATGAATCTCCGAAATACCGATGGGAAAACTGTGATAAATGCAAAAAGCGGATGGCGGAATTCCGTCTGAAGGACGGGCATGCACTGCAAAGCTGGTTTATCGGAGAGATCACAAAATTTCTCGACTCCAAAGGAAGGATTCTGATCGGATGGGACGAGATTGTCGAAGGGGGGCTGCATCCCGGTGTGGTGGTACAATCGTGGCAGGGGTTCGAAGGAGCCATTCATGCTGCGGAAAAGGGGTGTCAGGCAATTGTATCACCCACCAGTCACGCCTATTTCGATTACCCGATCTCAAAAATCACTTTGGAAAAGGTATACAGCTTTAATCCCGTACCGGAAAAACTCGATAAGGAGCTCCATTATATGATCCTGGGGGGAGAGTGCAACATCTGGACAGAACGCGCCCCACAGGAGGTGATTGACCAGAAGGTATTTCCGAGAATCATGGCCATGGCAGAGGTGCTCTGGACCGCTCCGGCAACCAGAGATTTCCCTGCCTTCAGAACCCGGGTAAGAAGCCAGTATCCCATGCTCGCTTCGCTGGGAGTTGAATACGGACTGGAAGAGGGAGGGCTGAAAATCGTTACAGACAAGGTGCCTGAGGGACTGAAAGTTACCATGATTCCTGAGCAGGACAATCTAACGATCCGCTACAGCACCGGCAAGGATTTGTGGATCCCCTACACTGCCCCGCTGCTGGTACACGACAGCATCACGGTGCAGGCGGCTGCCTTTATCGGCAACAACCGTGTAAGTGAAATTTATACAAGAAGATACAATCTTCATCATGGGGTGGGGCTCCCCTACCATCTGAGCCTGAAACCGGGCGGAACCTACAACAAAAATCCACATACCACCCTCACCGACGGCATCCGCGGGACACAGGATTTCCACGACGGGCTGTGGCTGGGTTTCTGGGAGAAGAATATGACGGTAGACTTCAATTTTCAGGAGGAGCGAACGGTTCAGGAGGTTCGCGTAGGGTGCATGCAGAGCAATCCTTCGTGGATTTTTCTGCCGGCAGAAATAGAAATCATCCTGAAACCCAAAGGGCTCTTCCGGAAACCCGTTACCATGAGTGCAATTTCTTTCTTACCGAAGGAATCGGTTTACATCATGCAGGATTTCACCTTCAGGCTGGAAAAACCCATGAAAGTTAAAAGGCTGGAAATAAAGATAAAAAACCCGGGGA
>CAZJZF010000590.1:0-1996 GCA_964550385.1 uncultured Lentimicrobiaceae bacterium
TATTGGTAAGCACCTGTACCACCCTCGATTTCTGCATGGCCGATGCATTGCTGAACATCTTCACAATCTCATCAGCTTTGGCATTCAGAATTACCGTCAGAAGGAAAAGATTAGGCCTTTCGTTATACACCCTTTGAAACTGAAGGATGGCATCCACAACCGCCTGTCGTCCGGCTTCCTGATTGTCATACATTACGTCGAGCCCCAACCGGTGATAATTATAAATCCCTTCTCTGAGGGGCGTATATCTTGAATTGGTAAGATTCTCCATCAGCCAGTACCGGTTCCTGTCGCTTTCAAAAGCTTTCCAGCCGGTTGCTTTGTTGTCTCCCTGGGCATTGTTGATGATGGTTTGGGCCTTATCGAAATACGGTACACCTGCCCCTTTTTGCATGGTTTCGAAATCGATACCAATAACGAGATAGGCGTAGAATGCAAGCACCGAAGTGAGGTTGCTGAGATGGGAACCCTCTGTCCAGTCGAGGGTCTGATCCTGAATATATTCGAATTTAACCTGTTTGTCGAGATACGAAAAAACCGGAGTTTTGTATGAACTGTTGAATACCGGACGGGTGGATTGCACCATAACTTGTGCATCAAACACATCTGAACTCCTGTTGGTGATGGTGATCATAAAGCTGCACTCGATCCGCTCTTCCACCTTAAAGTTCAGGCCGGTCCACTTCTTATTGTTCATCAGCTCATACAGCGAAGTTTGCAGTGTATTATAAATGGTGCGGTCGCTCCCCTGATCCTGCTGCGAGCTTACCGAAACAGAACAATAAAGTTCCTGGGCTGATGAAAGTGCCGGAACAGCGGCAAAGAGTATTATTAAACTCAATATTCGCATCAGATGCATTATTGGTTTGTGTTTAAAATCAGGACATCCGGATCCTGATGTAATCGAGGATTTTTTCGGCAACCTCTTTTTTTGACATCAATGGAAGACTCAAGTCTGTTCCATCGGCATCGATCAAAGTTACTTTATTGGTGGATGTTCCAAATCCTGCTCCGGTATCCCTGAGCGAATTGAGAACGATAAGGTCGGCATTTTTATTTTGGCATTTCGCCCTGGCATTAACGAGCTCATTCTCTGTTTCAAGGGCAAACCCCACCAGGTATTGCCCTTTTTGTTTGACCTTTCCGAGGGACTGCAATATGTCAGGTGTACGTACTAACCTGATTTCCATTGATGTTTCACTACCCTTTTTAATCTTTTCGGCTGAAGGCATTTCGGGGGTAAAATCTGCCACAGCGGCAGTCATCACAGCGATATCGCAATCGTTGTAAAGCGAGAGGCATGCCTCATGCATCTCCCGGGCCGATTGCACGGGAAGCACCTGTACCCCAGGATGACTGATGGTTACATCCACAGGGCCACTTACCAGCCGGACGCTGGCGCCTCTCTGTGCAAAAGCAGCGGCGATGGCATATCCCATTTTTCCCGTACTATGGTTACTGATGTACCTGACCGGGTCGATGGATTCACGGGTTGGCCCGGCTGAAATCAGTACTGTTTTGCCGTGAAAATCATTCTGTTTTGCCAGGTAAGCCTCAATAATTTCCACGATATTTTCGGGTTCCTCCATCCTGCCTTCTCCACAAAGTCCGGAGGCAAGTTCGCCACTACCCGGCTCGATCTGGAGATTGCCAAACGCCATCACTTTCCTGATATTTTCTGCCGTTGCCGGATGCCTGAACATGTCGAGATCCATGGCCGGAGCAAAGAACACAGGACAGCGTGCAGCGAGCCAGGTGGTAAGAAGCAGATTATCAGCCTCTCCGTGGGCCATTTTAGCGATGGTATTGGCCGTGGCAGGGGCAATAATCATAAGATCGGCCCAAAGTGCCAGATCAACATGGCTGTTCCAGCTACCACTTTCGGGGTCGAATGGAGCTGAATACACCGGATTCTGTGAAAGCACCGAAAGGGTAAGAGGGGTAACAAAGTTCAGTGAATCGGAAGTTGCGACAATTTTAACTTCTGCTCCCCGCT
>CAZJZF010000591.1:0-1996 GCA_964550385.1 uncultured Lentimicrobiaceae bacterium
CCGGTTTGTTAAGGCAGTGAAACCACAGAGTTAAGTTAAATGATAAAATTGCAAACAAATTTGCATGTATCGAAACATTGACGTATTTTTATCCGATCTTGCCATAAACCCAAAATTCCACAGGATCCTATGAGCTATATACAGTTCGACAAGACCAAACTGATCAACCTGGAGTATTCTTTGTCAAGGGAACTGATACGGTCGAACCGGTCGGGTGCCTATGCCTGTACGACAATTCCCAACTGCAATACCCGAAAGTATCACGGGTTACTGGTAGTGCCGCAACCCGGAATTGACGATGAGCTGCACATCCTTTTATCAGCCCTCGATGAGACCGTTATTCAGCATAATACCGAATTCCACCTGGGATTACGCAAGTATCCGGGCGGAAACTGGTACCCCAAGGGGCATAAGTACATCCGCGATTTCGAGTCAGATCCAATCCCTATGGTGATATACAGGGTTGGGGGAGTGGTTTTAAAGAGAGAATCACTTCTGGCCACCAACGACGACCGTATTCTGATCCGGTATACCCTTTTGGATGCACATTCTCCTACCACCCTGAGGTTTTCCCCATTTCTTGCTTTCAGGAACAGGCATTTTCTCTCAGAAGCCAATATTTGGGCAAATACCGCTTACAGTCCGGTTAAAAATGGGATTTCCATGTGCATGTATGAAGGCTACTCCAACCTGTTTCTGCAATTCTCCAAGGAGGCTGCCTATATCCATGTTCCTGAATGGTATTACAATATAGAATACATCCGTGAGCAGGAAAGGGGATATGAATTCAGCGAGGACCTGATGGTGCCGGGCTTTTTTGAGTTACCTATCGCCAAAGGGGAAAGCATTGTGTTCTCTGCAGGTTTATCAGAACTTGCTGCAGAAAAACTTCCGGCTATGTTTAGCCTTCAGGTGAAACAACGCACACCACGAAACAGTTTTGATAATTGCCTGGTTAATTCTGCACAGCAGTTTTTGGTAGAGAGGGAAGGGCGAACCGAAGTGATTGCAGGATATCCCTGGTATGGAAGATATGCCCGGGATACCTTCATTGCATTACCCGGACTTACGCTGGAACTTAATAATACCAAGCAGTTTAGATCCGCAATGAACACCATGGTGCTGGAGATGAAAGGACCGTTGTTCCCCAATACCGGTCATGGTGAAACGGCAGTTTTTAACTCAATGGATGCCCCGCTATGGTTTTTCTGGGCTGTTCAGCAATATATCAGGCATACCAAAGACTACTCCGGCGCATGGAAAAGCTGGGGAGACGCGATGCATACCATTCTGAAAGGATATAGGGAGGGTACGGAATTCAACATCAGAATGAACGAACTCGGGCTCATTGAAGGAGGAGGCAGCGGACTGGCGCTTACATGGATGGATGCCATTGTGGATGGTATGCCTGTAACACCAAGAACAGGAATGCCTGTGGAAGTGAACGCATTATGGTTTAATGCATTGTCGTTTTATGCTGAATTATCTGAGCGGATGGAGGTTGCTGATGATGATCTTTCGGGTCTGGTAAACCGTTTGCCTGAAATTTCAGAGAATTTCAAAAACGTTTTCTGGAACAGGAAGCGGAGATGTATGTATGATTATGTACACGGTGATTATAAAGATGAAGCCATCAGACCCAATCAGGTCATAGCCACTTCTTTGCCCTATTCACCCCTCACCGACGAGCAGTCAAGAAGTATCCTCGATGTGGTGAAATCGGAATTGCTCACTATCAGAGGCCTTCGTTCTTTAAGTCCTTACCATCCGGATTACAAGGGGGAATACTATGGCAGCCAACCGGAGCGGGACCGGGCGATTCATCAGGGTACCGTATGGCCCTGGTTGCTTGGTCATTTTGCGGAAGCCTGGCTGAAAATTTACGGCAAATCGGGAGTCTGGATGATTCAGCAGATTTTTGAAGATTTCGAAGGAGCCATGCGAGAGGAAGGCATAGGCACTATCTCGGAGGTTTACGAAGGCAATCCCCCGCACA
>CAZJZF010000592.1:0-652 GCA_964550385.1 uncultured Lentimicrobiaceae bacterium
CCTACCCTGTCAAGGTAATGCTCTAAACCAACTGAGCTAAAGGCACTCTAAACGGACGAAATATTGGTGCAAAAATAGCAATTATTTTTCAGAAACAACCCGCACCAGGCCAGGTGCTGTATCCTGGTTCCAGATTCCAGCAACCAACAGCTTGTAAAGCAGTACCGCCAGATGTCTTAAAACTCCATGCTTTTCACAGACAAACCATCGATTTTCAACAGCCGCTGCTGTAATGCTTCAAACTGATCAGGGTCGCCAGCCAATTCCAAAAGGATGATTCCGTAGCGGTTTCCCTGTTCATCGGTCTCCTCATTCAGCCCCAAACGGGTACGGATGATATTGCCATACATGGTGAGGATATTCTGTATCTGAACGGCATCCTGTACCTGTGGGGTAACCCTGATGCCGATGATGCGGATCTTTTCCATAAAGCGTTGTTTTAGTATTGAAACGACATCTGTTGAATCTGAATGCCACCGATTTCAATGAGTTCTTTTTCAAATTGCTCCCATTCCTGCGGGTTGCCCTGAAGATGCAGTATGATGAATGCCTGACGGCTGCAGGCTCCCTCGTGGAGTTCGTGAAAGCCAAGCCTGGCTTTGATGATATGGTTGTATTTCGAAAGCACTTGCTGGGTCTTGCGGGCCTCCTT
>CAZJZF010000592.1:662-1995 GCA_964550385.1 uncultured Lentimicrobiaceae bacterium
CTCGTCGAAGTAGACCATGGCCTCCATGCCGTAGGCCTCCTTGATGCGGTCGAGGATGAATACCCCCAGGATTTTCAGGTTTTTCATATTCAACAATTCAATCGGTTAATAATAGAGGTCTCTTTCGCCTTTGCGGATCCGTTCAAGCCGGTTGCGAATCTCCTCCACCTGCTTGCTGTTCTGGAGCTCGGCAAGGTTCTCTTCTATGGCTTCCCAACCTTTCCGGGCAGTTTCTGCAGGTGCATAATCCTCCAGGTATTCTGCCAGCGTAAGAATGGCATTTGGGGTACAGAACCGTTTGATGAAACCGGGTACCGAGAACTCCATAAAGTGCTCTCCGGTGCGGTTCAATCGGTAACAGGCGGTGCAGAACGAGGGGAGGTACTTCTCGCCGATGAGCTCGTCGATGATCTCATTCAGCGAGCGGTCGTCGTTCACCTTGAACTGCTCCTTGTTGAGGTCCTGATCCTGGTTTTTGGTGTCAGAATAGCTCCCGAGCTCCAGCTTGGTGCCCCCGTCAATCTGCGATACCCCGAAGCGCATCACCTCCTTGCGTACCCTGGCGGTCTCACGGGCAGTGAGAATCAGTCCTGTATAGGGCACAGCCAATCTTAGTATGGCAATCAAACGGACAAATTCATCATCATTTACCAGATATTTCCCATCCATGTTCAGCATGCTGGCAGCCTGGATCCGGGGGAACGAGATCGTATGCGGTCCAACCCCGTAACAGGCTTCGAAATGGTTGGCATGCCGCACCAGTCCAAGCACTTCAAAACGCCAGTCGTACAGTCCGAAAAGGGCGCCAATCCCCACATCATCGATGCCTGCCTCCTGTGCCCGGTCGAGCGAAGTGAGCCGGTATTCGTAATCCTTCTTTTTTCCTCCCAGATGGTAACAAGTGTAGGCTTCCGGATGGTAGGTCTCCTGAAACACCTGGTAGGTGCCAATGCCTGCTTCTTTTACAGTACGAAATCCCTCGATATCCAGCGGGGCAGCATTAATGTTTACCCGTCTGATCTCTCCGGGACCTTTTTTTACGCTATACACCAGTTTTACGGTGTGGGCAATGTATTCGGGGCTGTAATGGGGATGTTCACCGTATACCAGTATCAGCCTTTTCTGGCCGTTGTCCTCCAGCGCTTCCACCTCCTTCACGATCTCTTCGTCCGCCAGTGTCATCCGTTTCGCATCCTTGTTGCTGGCCCTGAAGCCACAATAGGTGCAGTTGTTGGTGCATTTGTTGCCAATGTACAGAGGCGCAAACAGCACAATACGGTTGCCGTAAACCTTCTCTTTCAATGTTCTGGCTCCCTGCTTGATCTCTTCGATG
>CAZJZF010000593.1:0-1993 GCA_964550385.1 uncultured Lentimicrobiaceae bacterium
CAAAGATGGTTCCAACTCCAAGAAAAAGGGGGGATTTAATGCTGCCGGCACGTGCGGTACCGGTGCCCTTCTGACGTTTGAGCTTACGGGTACTCCCGGAAACCAGACCTTTGTTTAGAGTGGCATGGGTGCCCTGTCTTTGATTGGCACTGTATTGTTTCACATCCAGGTAAATGGCGTGATCGTTCGGTTCGATACCGAAAATGGAGTCATCGAGATTTACATTCCTCCCGGCAGACTCTCCGTTGATTTTATAAACTGTTAGCTCCATCTTTCAATAATTAAATATGAACCTTTGGGCCCGGGAACCGAACCTTTTATAACCATCAGATTTTTCTCGGGAATCAGCTTCATTATCTGGAGATTGATCATCTTACGTCTGGCGTTGCCTGTGCGGCCTGCCATACGCATCCCTTTGAAAACCTTGGAGGGATAGGAGGAGGCGCCTACAGAACCGGGAGCTCTGAGCCTGTTATGCTGTCCGTGGGTGGCATCACCAACACCGCGGAAGCCGTGCCGCTTTACCACACCCTGGAAACCTTTTCCCTTGGTCATACCCACAACATCAATGTATTCGCCTTCAACGAAAACATCAACGGTAAGGGTCTCACCAAACTGCTTACGCTCTTCAAACCTCGAGAATTCGGCAAGAATTTTCTTAGGGCCGGTTCCGGCCTTGCGAAAGTGCCCCAACATAGGCTTGTTGGCTCTGCTTTCCTTCATCTCATCGTATCCCAGCTGAATCGCTTCGTAACCGTCATTCTCTATGGTCCTCACCTGGGTAACCACGCAGGGGCCTGCTTCAACGACCGTACAGGGAATCATCTTCCCATCCTGGTCGAAAATGCTGGTCATCCCAATCTTTTTTCCTATTAATCCTGACATATCCTATCGTATTTTTATCGCGTCAATAACCTCATCACACCTTGATCTCCACTTCAACACCGCTCGGAAGCTCAAGCTTCATAAGTGCATCGATCGTTTTAGAGGTGGTGCTGTAAATATCGAGCAACCTCTTGTATGTGAACAGCTGAAACTGCTCGCGTGACTTCTTGTTCACGAACGTTGACCTGTTCACTGTGAAAATCTTGCGGTTGGTAGGCAACGGAATAGGACCGTTCACCACAGCACCGGTGGTTTTCACTGTCTTGACTATCTTCTCTGCCGACTTGTCGACGAGATTATAGTCATAGGACTTCAATTTTATTCTGATCTTCTGGCTCACCTTGGCTAAAGTTTTATTTATGATTAACTGTAAGTACCTTTGAGTTTCTTGATAATTTCTTCTTCCACCTGTGCAGGCACAGCCTCGTAATGGGAGAACTCCATATTACTGGAAGCCCTGCCCGAGGATAGCGTGCGCAATGTGGTCACATATCCGAACATGTTGGCAAGGGGTACTCTGGCTTTGATTACCTGCATGCCAATCTTACTGTCCACACCTTCCACCACAGCGCGGCGGCGGTTGAGATCGCCTGTTACGTCACCGACATTCTGATCCGGAGTGAGGATTTCTACTTTCATGATGGGCTCGAGCAGTGCTGACTTAGCTTTACGGGAGGCCTCACGGAAAGCAATGCGGGCGCAAATCTCGAACGACAGGGCATCAGAGTCAACGGTATGATAGGAGCCATCTATGACTCTCACTTTCAGGTTTTCGACCTGATATCCTGCAAGTGGACCGTTGATCATGGCCGACCTGAAACCCTTCTGTATGGCGGGCATATATTCTCTGGGGATATTTCCGCCACGAACCTCATCAACAAACTGAAGGCCTGAATGCCCTTCATCTACTGGTCCGATTTCCAAAACGATATCAGCGAACTTCCCTTTTCCACCCGTTTGCTTTTTATACACTTCACGATGATGAACCGATGAGAGAATTGCCTCTTTGTAAGCAACCTGGGGCTGACCCTGATTGATCTCAACCTTGAATTCGCGCCTGAGGCGATCGGTGAGGATCTCGAGGTGGAGTTCGCCCATGCCGCTGATG
>CAZJZF010000594.1:0-1991 GCA_964550385.1 uncultured Lentimicrobiaceae bacterium
TTACCGGTGTTGAAAGTTGGTACCAAACCATCCAGAAGCCTTCATGGAACCCGCCCAACTGGGTATTTGGCCCGGTATGGACTACTTTATATATAATGATGGGTATTGCTCTTTTTCTTATGTGGAAAGAAGATACCAGTGAAGAGCTTAAAAAAATTGCTATTTCCTTATTTGCCGTTCAGCTGATTTTGAATTTTTTCTGGTCTTTTATCTTTTTCAACCTGCAGCAGCCGGGTTGGGCGTTGGTTGAAATAATAGCTATGTGGTTTTTTATTTTGCTGACCATTTTTGCTTTTGCGCAGGTGAATAAAACGGCGGCCTGGTTGCTGGTGCCTTATATCAGCTGGGTGAGTTTTGCCACTATTCTCAATTACTCGATCTGGCAGTTGAACAGGTGATTGTTCTTTGGTAAAGGCCCGGTTTATTCAGTCTAATCAGCATTTAAAATTTATTCTTCCACATCATGCTCTCAATCGGTCTGTCGGGCTGGTTGCTGTACTTGGAGTTTTTCTTTTTGTTGTAAGCGATCTCAATTTCACCATCTACCGGGAAGTATATTAATTGCCCGATGGGCATGCCCTTATAAACCTTCACCGGTTGCTTTACGGATATTTCCAGCGTCCAGTTGCCGCAAAAACCTACATCACCCTTGCCAGCCGTGGCGTGGATGTCGATACCTAAGCGGCCGGTCGATGATTTCCCTTCAAGGAAGGGAACATGGGCATGGGTTTCGGTATATTCTTCTGTTACGCCGAGATAAAAGATATGCGGGTATAATACAAAACCTTCATCAGGGATTTCAAAGTATTCTATTTGGTTGTGTTTTTTGGCATCGAGGATGTGTTCCTTATATGTTGCCAGCGTTTTACCCAGGTGCACATCATAGGAATTGCTGCCCAGGCAATCTCTGTCGTAAGGCGTTATTTTGATGGTACCTTTTTCAATTTCTTCCAGTATCCGGGTATCAGAAAGTATCATTGTCTATCTTCGTTTTAGTAATGAGCAAAGTAAAAAGGAAAAGCTGACGAATGCCGGTTTTTTTTCAACATCAAATCAACGAATATACACGGCTGGGAGTGTGGAAGATCGAAGAAACGGAAGATTTCTTCAAAGGAAATGTGCCGCAGCACCGGGAGGTAACGCATCCGCACAAAAGGCTGCAACACCTTGCCGGACGTTTTTTGTTGCAATATCTTTTTCCGGATTTCCCTTACGAATTGATACAAATTGCCGATACCCGGAAGCCCTTTCTGCCCGATGAGCGGTATCACTTTTCCATTTCGCATTGTGGTGATTATGCGGCAGCAATTGTTAGCAGTAAAAACAGGGTAGGAGTAGATGTGGAGGAGCCTGTGGAGAAGATTTTAAATATTCAGAATAAGTTTTTATCCAATAAGGAGAGGGAACAATTTTTATCTGATCTTGAGACTACAGATTTCAAACTCCCGACTCTTCTCTGGTCAGCCAAGGAATCAGTTTTTAAATGGTACGGAGACGGTGGGGTAGATTTTCGTCAACATATTCAACTATTCAATCTGCAGGAGGAAAAACAAACCATCGATTGCTTTTTTGCAAAAAATGAATCAGAACTGGTCATTAATTACAGGCATTTTGATGGATTGGTGCTGGCATGGGTAGTATCATGATTCCTCGCCCTCTTCTCCATTTTCGAGTAAATTCAGATTAACATCTGTTCCTGAAATACCTTCAATGGAACCACGGATATGTGCTGCATTGAGGAGTACTTTTTCCAGTTGCTTTTCCCTCGCTTTCCACAACTTTTCCATCTGGTCTCTTTCTTTCTGGATGGATACTTTCATACTCATAAATCCTTCCCTGATGGCCGACCACTGTTCTGCAAATTCACGGCTGGTCAGGTAGTCGTACAGCAAGTGCATTTTGTCGCCTTTGTTTTCCTGGCTCCTTGTTGCATTATAAATTTTGATAACAGCATCTCTCAGCATGTGAACCACCGGCTTTACTTCGTTAAA
>CAZJZF010000595.1:0-1991 GCA_964550385.1 uncultured Lentimicrobiaceae bacterium
CCCGATCAATCCTCCTGAGGAGTCATGATGAAGATGGCGGGGGATGGATCGTCGATGTCCCTGGCTGAGATCACTGCTTTGAGGGTGATGGTAACAGACGGGCGGCCGGGGTTCCGTTTCTCATTGCTCAGCCGTGCAGAGGAGGAATCCACCACACAATCGAGCATGTATAATATGGTATCACCCTCAGAACGGCGGGCTGCCCAGGAGAACATATACAGGATATCCCATAGCCTCCCCTCCTGGTCCTGGATCCCCTTGCAACCTGCCGGCACCTCCACATACCGGTCCCAGACGCTCCTGGAAAAATACACCGGATACCGGATGCCGGCCTCTTTCGAGATTTTCTGTTCCACTTCCACAAGAAATCCATCTACCACCGCCTCTTTGGTGGTGTAGCTTGAAATCACGTTCATCTGCATAATCATTCGCCGCTGCCCTGCGGACTTGTTTTGGCTCCCTTCGATAAACTCAGGGCTGGTCTGGCTCGCCATGGTTTCAAATGAAAAGCCTCCAGCATTGAGGGAGCCGAATGATGTCAAGTGTTTGTGTCACTTTTTTCCTGCCCGTAACACAAAAAAAGGGGAGCAAGCCCCCCCCGGAAGGATGTTTTTGCGGTTATGCCAGGTTTGCCCTGAATTCTGACCAGTGGAAGTCGATGAACTCGGATGTGGATTCTTCGATGATGCCTGCCCAGTAAATCTGTTCCATAAAGCTTACAAATGCGTCCCATGAGGTGAAGGTTTTCTTTGTCGTTTTCATTGTGTTGAGTTGTTTGAGATTACATGCTTCTGAACCTCAGGCGAAAGGGCAAATGGGGCACAGCAAGGAGGAACTGGAATACCGGAAACCAGCCAGGTATGAGGATATGCCGGGAAAATCCTTGTGTGAAGGCACTGGCACCCATTCCTGGAGCCTTTCTTCGCAGGTAATCACAGGGCAAGACAACCCGAAGACGCCACAAAACCGGAAAACCTAGCCTATATGGGACGTTGCATTTGTGCTTTTATGGAACAAAGCATTTACCGGACTAACCTGGCATCCGAAGCATCCACTCCGGAAAGGGCATCGGCAGGATTCCAATCGGCTTAGTATTCCGCAATCCTGGCAGCAGAGAAATCCCCGGGGGGCTAATACACAAATTGGGGCGTTACGGAACAGCAGGAAAAAATGACTAAACCCGAAGGGCTGAAGCTTTCATGGCGAAAGCACTTGACATTTTCGGCCACCCGATCAATACCTTTGCTTTGCATTTGGATGAATGGGAAAAAACACCCAGAGGATTCCTTTATGACCACCTGCAAACTTCATGATATGGAATCCGAGGAGTGGCTTCGCAAAATCCTGGCCTTCAGAACCTATCCTCAAGAAAACTCTACGAGTTGATCCCCAATTTCTCAGAAAACCTGTAACTCAAAACCATTTCCTTCCTGAATTTCAAGATGTGGTTTGCCGAAGGGTCACGCTTTGCTGCCCTATCTTCTTGTAGAGCTCATCGGTCTCCCAGGTTTCTTCTCTTCTTTAATTTAACAAATCATCAATCTACAAAGAATAAGAAAGGGTCTTGCGAGAGCAATGAAACCGCAAACATAAGATGATTTGCTCAACCATAAAACGAAGAAATTGGTGTTGTCCAAGCAATAATCCAGTAGATTGCATAACTAATGAACATCGTAAAGTACCAGACTTTATGAAGAATAATGAATTTTTTCAATAGAAATAACAACAAAAGACCTAGAATTATTGGCGTAGTTAACATTCCATAAACATATGAGAATGATATTAGTATTTGAAGAATCGCAGGAAGATCTTCTATTTTTGAAGCTGGTAAAGCAAAAACAAAGTAAAATAAATGGCACACTGCTCCAAACAATGGAAAAAGAACCACTAGAGTTACCAATAAAAATGCTTTCTTTTTATTCATTTTTAGTACTTATTGAACTAAATCCCGCCTTCGCGGGATAGTTGCAACAAAGATACCCGATTCTTCC
>CAZJZF010000596.1:0-1991 GCA_964550385.1 uncultured Lentimicrobiaceae bacterium
ATCAAGGCACAGTCCCTGGAATGGGTCCAGGCCGGGGATGCCGTAATCATTCTTATCTACGAGAACGGCAGCCACAGGGTTCTGGTGAACCGCGAAGACCATGACCATGAAACCCTGACCCTGTGGAAGGAACTGGTCCGCACCCATCTGCCCCAAGACCATCAGACAGACCCGCAGCAGATCATAGATATGATGCGTGGAAAACTGGCCCACCAGATCCGCAAGGTCCGTTCAGACATGAACATCACCTACGGGGTGCTTAACGGAGAAAAAACTGCGGAAGCATTCCTGAATCAGGGTGAGGAGCCCCTGGACCGGGTGGCCCATCTCTTGATCTTTACCGACGGCCTCTCCATCCCCCAGCCTGAACCCGAACCACACAAGGATTTCACCGATCTTGTCAAGACCTACCTGAACCTGGGCCTGGAAGGACTCAAACAGATGATCCGCAGCCAGGAAAAAAAAGATCCCCATTGCCTGGCCTTTCCCCGGTTTAAATGCCACGATGATATCGCAGCCATTGCCGTCCGGTTTTAGAAAAAGAAGAAGCCTCTCCAGCATTAATTTTTTGGCATTACCGCAAAACTCACTCATAAGATAATTGAGTTTTACCTCAAATTTTCAGGTTGATATCTTAAATCTTGCAACCATTTCGTTCAGGTGTTCAGCAAGTTTCGACAGCTCCACAGCACTGGTTTTTACCTGATGGCTTCCGGCATTCATTTCATTGGTCGCCTGACTTACGTCATTAATATCTTTTGTTAATTCTCCAGCAACCGCAGAAGTTTGGGTCACGTTTTCACTCACCTCCTGTATCCCTTGAGCCGCTTGAGTTACATTATTTGCTATCTCCTGGGTGGTTGCCGATTGTTCTTCGATGGCTGTGGCGATACTTGTTACAATTTCGTTAACTTCATTGATGATACTTACAATCGAGTTAATTGCGGTAACAGATTCATGTGTTGTTGTTTGAACCGCGGTTATCTTGTTACCTATTTCACTTGTAGCTGCTGCTGTCTGCTGTGCAAGTGCTTTAATCTCTGCGGCAACAACGGCAAAACCCTTGCCTGCTTCACCTGCTCTTGCAGCCTCAATTGTAGCATTCAGGGCAAGAAGATTGGTCTGCTCTGAAATATCTGCAATCGTCTCTGTTACCTTACTGATCTCAGATGCACTTTTCCCAAGCTCACCCACTTTTTGGGAAACCTCTTTTGCAGCTTCAACTGCTGCGTGTGTTGTTTCACTGCCCTTGGCTGTGTTATGTGCAATTTCATTTATGGTGGAAGACATTTCTTCGGCAGCAGAAACAATCATCTGAATATTGGCAGTCGTCTGCTCCGTTGCAGCAGCCACACTATTCATATTTGTAGCCATTTCTTGGGCTGATGCAGATACGCTGTTTGCTTTTTCCGCGGATTGTTCGGAATTAGCGGAAAGCTGCTCTGAAATGGATGAAAGCTCTTTGGCAGACGATGTCAAAGTCTGGGTCGTTTGAAAAATATTCCTGATCATCTCCTGCAAACTGGCTGACATGGTGTTCAAAGAAGTTGACAGCGTTCCGATTTCATCTCGCTGGCCGACATCAAGAGATTGCGTGAAATCACCTTCTGCCATTGTTTTTGCAAAAGAGACACCTTTAATCAGCGGAACCGTGATCTTTTTCGCAACAAAATACCAAATCAGGGTTACGAGGACCAGGGCGATAACAATGACTGAAAGCTGAAATTTTTTCTTGTGTGCGTTAATCTTCGCTATCCTATTATTTGCGGCATCAAATTCACGAACCGGCAATCCTGCAACAATAATCCAGTCCCAGGGTTTAAAATACATAAGCCTTGTTACTTTTTCCATCTCTCCGTTGCCGTCTTTGCTATCCCACATGTATCGCATTGCGCCGACACTGTCTTCAGGCAGGCTGTGTGCGGTGTTTATAATATTTTTTATCGGGAAGGAACCGTCTTCGGATTGGTAGTCAAGGACATTTTCCCCAT
>CAZJZF010000597.1:0-1980 GCA_964550385.1 uncultured Lentimicrobiaceae bacterium
TAACCAGTGCAATGTTGCATTTCTTTTTACTCCGGCTTTCTCCAGAGCGGTCTTCAGCACCTCTTGCAGACTGGTAGGGGAATACTGGGTGCCGGGTTTCTGCCCTTCAAACAACCATACTTTCGGCCTGTATCCTTTGTAGTATTCCCTGAGCATCTCTACAATCCGCTCCGGCAATGGCGCTACACGATCCTTACGCCCTTTCCCCTGCCGGATGATCAGCAAACCCCGCTTCGAATCAACATCTGCCGGCTTCAGATTCAACAATTCGCCTCGCCGTAATCCGCAGGCATAGATCAGACTGAGCATCGCACAATGTTTCGGGTTTGCCAGTGCATCCAGAATCGCCTTTACCTCCTCTTTGCTCAATACATTCGGCAGTTTGTGCTCGCGCCTCGGGCGCTCCAGTCTCTCAATATCAATCCTTGCCCGGATAATCTCCCTGTAAAACAGTTTCATGGCATTCACCGCCTGGTTCTGCATGGCAAAGCTATAGTGGTTTGCGATGATATATTCATGAACATACCTTACCATATCATCATTGCCGGCCTCAGTTGCCTGCTTGGGCTGTAAAAAGGCCAGGAACCCGGATATGGCATCGGCATAGGTTTTTACGGTTGAGGCGCTGTACCGCTTGTGTTCCATCCAGAAGCGGAATTGTTTAACATGACTCACGTTCTCGTCGCAGAGTGGTTTGCGCTCAGTTTTGGCGGTTGGCTGCTGGCTATTGGCTTTTAGCTTTTGGATATTGGCTATTGGAAGTGATAGCAGCTCCCGGTAGTTCACCATGGCCACCGGTCTCATGGCTTCGGCAAAAGCTTTGTAATCAAATCCTTTGGCTTCGGTATACCAGTATTTGCCTTCGGGGTGGTACCGGGCAATTGCCAATGTCTTCAGGTGTTCAACCACCTCACGCTGGTACCAGAAATGAATGGTAATCACGTCGCGGTGGTGCTCTGTTCCTCGCTTCAGGGTGATCCAGGGGAGTTTGTGCATGGCCTTTTTTCAGGTATATATGATTGAAAGGCGGAAAAAGGAGAGGAATGAGTTGTCAATTGTCAATTGTTAATTGTCAATTGTTAATGATCAGGTAATTGTTGCTGGTTCCAGATGAAGAATGCTGGGTTTTCACCAAAATGTGCTGAAAGATAAAACTGCCACAAAGGCTCAAAGACAGAAAGAATCACTATGAATTAAATATCAATAATTTAGAATTTGTTGACTTAGTGTCTTTGAGGCTTCGTGGCATAAAAAGCCCACTTTCGGAGTAGGTTCAAGGATCAAGGAAATGTTACGGGTTTCTGGCTTGGGGTTTTACTCTGAATCAATCGACAGTACCTTTGCAAGGCCAAACCTGATGTCATCCATTATATCGTCTGAGACTTTTCCGAGTTTCATAGAAATTCTCAAGATCAAGGTTGGTGAAAACAGTCAGTTCCCGGTCGCTTACGTAGTCAGCATACAACTCCTCTGCGGCCCTCTCCATTTGTTCTGCTTCTTCCTGCTTGCGTATAAGATGCATTGTCCTCTCTATCACATAAATACGTTGCTGCATTGGCAGATTCTGTATCTCCTTGATGAGTTCACTGGTTTTCATTGCTGTTTACTGCTGGTTTATTGAGATCCCTGAGGTTGACTATTGACCAAGATTTCTGCAACTGGTATTCCTGAAAACGTGTTATTCATAGCTGAAAAATAGGGTCACATGTCCAATACTACTGTACAAAGATACCTAAAATGATCGATGAAGTGGGATTGGCAAAAAAAATATGGGTTCAAGTGTTCAAGTGTTCAAGTGTTCGAGCGTTCAAATGTTCAAATGTTGAGTCCACTCCGAAATATGCATAACAACAAAAACTGCCACGAAGGCTCGAAGGCACAAAGAATCACTAAGAATTAAATATCAATAATTTAGAATTTGTTGACTTAGTGTCTTTGAGTCTTCGTGGCATAAAAAACCCTTTTCAGAGTGGACTCAAA
>CAZJZF010000598.1:0-1978 GCA_964550385.1 uncultured Lentimicrobiaceae bacterium
GTTGTAAATTCCGAACCTCCGGATTTTAACAAAGCGCCTTGGAAGAATGTGTAATGTAAAACGGCGCAGGAACTCAACACCATCGAGGGTTACCGGCTTTTTGGCTGCATTGTCGCGATAATCCCGGGCTATGAATGTGACTTTGCCCTGTTCAATGTTCAGGATTCGTTGGTTGGTGATGGCAATGCGGTGGGTATATTGCCCCAGGTATTTCACTACATGACCGGCCCCTGCCAAAGAAGGTTCGCAGTGAACTACCCATTTGGTTTTATAGGCCTGCTGAACTACCCCGTTGAACAATGACAGTTCGTTTTTCTTGCGCAATGCCCGTTTGAGGCTATCAAGGAACTTACCTTTAAAAGCATCGCTCAGTTGGTGAACCGGATAGAGGTATTGACCCGAATGCCCGATATTTATCCATTGACCTTTGAGTGTATATCCGGCCGCCGGAACAATACAGTGTATGTGAGGGTGCAGCGTAAGGTTTTGCCCCCAGGTGTGAAGTACACATACCGCGCCGCTTTCAACACCATAATGGGAGTACCCGAATGAGCGCAGGGTATGCCATACGGCAGCAAACAGCAGGTCGTAATACATCCGTTGGTTGTGCAGGCACACGGTATTCAGTTCGTGCGGGACTGTAAATACAATATGAAAATGCTTTACAGGCAATGTGCTTTGCATCAGATCCTCAATCCAGAAAGCCTGCTTTACAGCCTGGCATTTGGGGCAGTGCCTGTCGCCACAGCTGTTGTAACTGTAGCGTACCGTGCCGCAGGTGTCGCACACCTCTTCGTGTCCGCCAAGTGCGGCTGTACGACAGTGCGCAATTTTACCAAGCACCCTTGATTGCAGTGGGGTAAGCCTTGTTTTGGCAAGCAGTCCGGGTTGGAATGAATTGACAACATCGGCCATCTCAGGTCTTGTCCGCATCTGCTTTGTAGTTGTAAAGCCTGTCAAGAGGACTGTGTGCCTTCACCATGTCGCACTGGGCAATGTGGAGATAGATCATGGTAGTGGTGATTTCGGCATGGCCGAGCAGTTCCTTGAGGGTTACGATGTTTATTCCCTGTTCGAGCAGGTGGGTGGCGTAGGAGTGTCTGAGTGAATGAAGACTAACATCTTTTGTGATAGAGGTTTTCTTCAGGTTTTCGCGCATCACCCATGAAAGGCCCCTGACACTATAACGCCCATCGGCCTCTTTTCCATTAAACAACCAGATGTGCGGGTTTTCGGCCCCGAGATACTTTTTGAGTCCAACAGCCATGCTATCGGCCAGAGGTACAATCCGGTCCTTTTTGTATTTGCTTTGGCGGATGTGTATGGTTTTACGTTCAAAGTCAATATCCGATATTTTCAGGTTGATCACCTCTTGTCCGCGCAAGCCGGCTGAGTATATCAGGGTGAGAACCACGCGTTGTTTCAGCAATGATGGGGCTGCAAACAGTTCTTTGAGTTCCTGATGGTTAAGGATAACCGGCAGTTTGGTTTCTTTCTTCAGCGAAGGAAGCGCAATGGCATTCTTGTTCATGCCCAGCAAACGGAAATAGTATCGCAGACCGTAGACCATGTGTTTGAAGCTACTACGCGAGGGGGAGCGGGGGTCCCGTGCGAGGGCTGCAAGATATTCGTTGATTTCTTCCGTGTCGGTTTGTTCGGGCAACTTCCCGAAGTGAAGCACACAAAGAGCGATGCGCCGGATATAATTATTTAGTGTACTTTTACTCTGCCCACGCAGTGTAACCTGTTGTTCAAGTTTCCGGACAACGTTTTTAAACTCAGGAACAAGCTCAATGGCCTGTTCAACAATGGTAAAACCCGATTTCTTTCTCATATCAAGAATTTTTGTTGTGAATAATTCCTGTATAACGGAAAGAATCGGGTATTTTTGATCAAGCTATCCCGCGCATGCGGGATTTAGTTCAACATAAAAATATATTCAATGCAGGTGTGAAGAATGAGCAATCTGAGTAACTTT
>CAZJZF010000599.1:0-1971 GCA_964550385.1 uncultured Lentimicrobiaceae bacterium
CATAGGCATCGTGTGGATTCCGGATCACATGATAGATCCCTTTGGGCACCTCTGCAATGTTGTGGTTGATAAGAGGAGTGGTGCCAAGTTCTTCCAGTTCACCGCTGTACAGCACGTTGTCGGCATTGCCCGAGATCGAATAGACACACCCGAAAGAATTGCCATGGTTGTGGATATTGCTCTGTTGCCCGGGTTTCCAGTTCATCACAATCACCTCGAAATTCTCCGACCTGAAAATGCATTTGCGACCATAGGGAAGGTCATCAGGATAGAGCAGGTGCTCCTGCAGCTCTTCGGGATCAAACCTGAATTGCTGAATGATGGTTTTCAGGTCTGCCGGCCCCTTGATAGAAGGTTTGTTTGCCGTTACCAGCTGGTCAATCGACCTGATTTTGGATAATAGTGACATCTTGCCGGATGGTTATGGGTTCCGGGACAAAAGTAATGGAATTCGGTTTCAGAGCTTGCTTAGAATTTTAACAGATGTCACCCCTTTTTGTGAAATCTGGAGGAAATACATGCCCACAGGAAGATTCCTTGTATCAAACTGCTGAATTCCGGTGGTGGCAATTTTCGATTCCCATAAGATCTTACCGTTGGGGGTTAGCAAAGTAATTACACAATCCTCCTCAGTATTTTCGACCGTAAGCTGCTCCTCGAAAGGATTTGGATAAACCCTTGTTAAAGAGGTGAGGTTCGGACCTGCCACCGAAGAACAATTTACAAAGGTAACCGCAATGGTGTCTCTCGCTTCGCAATCATTCATATCTACTGCCAAAACTGAGATGTGGGAAGTGCCGGTACCGCATACCGCAGTATCCAGAACCAGCAACTGCGTGGTAGCACCGGTCGACCACAGGTAGCTTTTATAGCCGGAACCCGCATCGAGCGTAAGGGTATGGTTTTCACAGAGAATCGTGTCGTTTCCAAGTTTGATTTCCGGGGGATTGGCGATACAGGGATCGAGGTTACCCAGAAGTGCCACCTCTGCTGGGGTAAGGTAGTTGTTAAAGAGGGCCACTGAGCTGATGTAGATGGGTCCATCCTCCTGATTGTTGTCGGCAAAAAACAGCAGCAACGGGGTTAATGCAAAACGGCCGTCCACAACCTGCATGTTCCCCTCCAGCCATAGGTTTCCATCGATGTAATACCGGTAAAAACTGTCGAGGCACACTGAAATCACCATCCGGTACCATACTCCGGGGCTTATGGAATCGGGGGTGTAGCCGGTTGTAGCTGTGCCAATCGTGCTGTTGATCCCCGGAGCCTGCGGTTTGATGAAACACTCCCCATCGTTCAGGTTGGTGCTGTCGGTTTGGTGGAAGGTATGCCAAACCAAAAAATCGGGCACCATAAAGTCAAACATCAGGGCATAACGGTTTACAGAATCACCACCACCATTGGGTGCCATCTGATGATAACATTTGTAAAAGCTTCCGGTATCGATCAAAACCGCAGTGTCGCCATAGTACGCACCCGGTACCCATTGGTGGGTTCCGTGCAAAATCAACGGGTTGCCTACCGTTGCCTGGGTGAGGTTGGTGGTATTCTGAAACTTCCAGTATCCCACAAGTGAGGGCCATTGGGCAGGGTTCAGATCCTGACCAAAGACATTTGAAACAGGAGCTATGGTAGCTAAAGCAATTACTACTAACACATTACAAAGCAAGGCGCTGAGATTTTTCATGGGCTGAAATTTGGGATGGACAAATATTTTCAGCCATAAAATTATAAATATATGTTACGCAATCAATTAAAAAAGTTGCATCTGACATATTTTTTTCGATTTGCTGATTGGAAAATCGTGTACATTTGGGACTTCTCCTACATAATACTTTGCCATGCATCAGAGCAGCCCTGGTCAGCAGATCAGAATTATAGCCCGCACCCACGTTGGGATGGTGAGAAGCAACAATGAAGACTTTCATGGTTATTCTCCCAATATTTCCGATCACGAATGGAAATTCTACG
>CAZJZF010000600.1:0-1968 GCA_964550385.1 uncultured Lentimicrobiaceae bacterium
TTGGGGGAGGTTGAAATCCAATGTATTATCCTCAAGGTCAAAGGCATAACACTCTCCAAACCCTTTGCCGGCAATATAGAGTTGCTGGTTGGCTGCGGAGGCTGCCGAGGAGGCATAGAGGTGGGACCACGAATGCAGCACCTGCGGGGGTTGTAAGGAAGAATCGAGGCGCTGGAGGGTAAAAGCTCCGGGCCCCGAAGAAGAAATCAGCAGGATCTCCTTCAAGGCAGGCGGGTCGGAATGGATTCTTACCAGTCGGTATTTGTATTTGATGTTTTCCCCATCGGAGGCGGTAATGCGTAAATAATAGTCACCTGTAGGAAGCTGCAACCCGGTGAGGGGATACGCTGTGGTAAAATGCATAGGGTTGGAAGCCACAGGTATGTTGAGGAGCTTCCCTTTTACATGATACGACTGGTCTGTGAGCTGCAGCTGGATGCTGAGCAGCTGGGTCTCGTCCGATACCATTGCTTCAACAGAGATAGTATCGGAAATATCAAATACCTGGTTTTCTGCAGGTTTGATGAATTCTACAACAGGGTTTTTTTCGTCTTTCTCCTTGGTGCAATGAGCAAATAACATCAATATCAGAAGAAATGTCATATAGCCTAGACCTCTTCTGCAATGTGGAATTTTCCTCGAAAAACAGATCCACTTAACTATCAGGTATTTACTTTCTCTCATGCCCAATCATATCGGGATTCTGACTGCAGTCCCAAATCTTTAATACAACAACATGGTTGTTATCAAATTGATAGAAGATGATAAATTGTTCAACTATCAATCCTCGAACCATTGGTTCTTTGGTTTGAATTCCTATTTCCGGATTTCGCGAAATTGTTTTTAGATTACTTTTAAACCTCTTGAACAGTTTTCGGGAATATGCATTTGAACCATTCCTTTGTAAGAAGAAATCCATGATTTTAAAAAGCTGAGATTCTGCGTTACTGGTCCAAACTATTTTTCTCCCAGCCATTGTTCAAATTTTAAATCCAGATCCTTCTCTGATACAACGAGTCCTTGCCTTGCCTGCTCCTGTGCCATTTTGATCTCTTCGGTCATTTCATCTGAAAGATCAATATACCTGGCTTTCTTTCTGAAATTAAGCAAGGTCTGAATTGCCTTGAGTAATTCCACATCCTCAATTTCGTAAATTGTCCTGTAAATTTCCTTTTTCAGCGTAACCGTATCCATAACTAAAATCTTTCTGTAAAGATAAATCAAAACAATCAAAAAACACTCAGGAAGTTGCAAAACAAGACTCCAATATTCCAGAGGAATATAAAACCATAGTCAATGTTCTGTTCGGATTTTATAAAAATCAAGCGTCAATCTCCTTTTTTCGGTTTCTGATCATATATACCCAATCATATTTGATATTATCTTCGCAAAAACGGAGGTTCGCATGGAGCAGATCAACATGGGGAGTATTTTGTTCCTGGATATCGAAACGGTACCGCAGTATCCCGAATACAGTGATATGCCTGAGAGGCTCAGGCAGCTTTGGGATCACAAGGCAGAACGGCTGCAACCGGCCGGAGGTGGAATGACGCCGGAAGAGTTGTACAACAAGGCAGGTATCTATGCCGAATTTGGGAAGATTGTCTGCGTTTCGGTGGGAATCCTTTCCGAGGGACATATCCGCCTGAAATCCTTTGCCGGTGAAGATGAATTTGACCTGCTTGTCAGGTTTAAAGAGTTGCTGGAGAAGAAATTTCCATCGCCCGACCTTTACCTGTGTGCCCACAACGGTAAAGAATTCGACTACCCTTACCTGTGCCGGAGGATGCTCGTAAACGGCCTCTCGCTGCCACAACATCTGGATATCTCGGGGAAGAAGCCATGGGAGATCAAACACCTGGATACCATGGAGTTGTGGAAGTTTGGTGATTATAAACACTATACCTCGCTGGAGTTGCTGTCCGCTGTTTTCGACATTCCAACGCCAAAGGACGATATAAAGGGGAG
>CAZJZF010000601.1:0-1965 GCA_964550385.1 uncultured Lentimicrobiaceae bacterium
ACGCCCCGAGTCGGCCGACCGTGCCAGAAGTCTTCGGTACAACTCTTCCTGTTCGACCTCCAGACTGATGACCATCGACACCGGGATCCCCTTTTTCTCCAGCATGGCATCCAGCACTTCGGCCTGGTTTACCGTGCGCGGAAAGCCATCGAAGATGAGGCCGGGTTTGCGATGATGTCTCAGCGCTTCCCTGAAAAGCTCACGCAGCACAATGTCGTCGGGCACCAGATAACCCCGGTCTATGAACTTCTTAATCAGTTGCCCTATGGCTGTATCTTTCTGGATATGATTCCGGAGGATGCTGCCAGTGGAGAGGTGCACGAAATGAAAATCCTTTGCAATATTCAGAGACTGAGTACCTTTGCCTGCACCCGGCGGCCCGAACAGAATGATGTTGAACATACCCTATCCTTATGCTGTGAGGTGCAAATGTAGTGAATTGTTTTTTTGTTTAGTCGTTTAGAAGTAGTTTAGGAGGTTGAGGAGGTTGAGGAGGTTGAGTTGTTTATTTGTTTAGGCGTTTAGTTGGTAGATGTTCAAGGGTTCAATGTTCAATGATAGAATTCAGTTAGATGGATTTCTAAGATGATACATTTCTAATTTCTAATTTCTAATTTCTAATTATAATCTCCTGACTATCTGATGCCTTTAAACGCTTCTTCAATTTTTTGGCTGAGCTTTGCCGTGGTTTCCTCAACGGTTCCGGTGCCTTCGATCTGGATGAATTTCCCCTGCGAGATGTAGTAGTCGTCCACCTTTTTGATCTGGGTTTCGTACTCCATCAGCCTTTTGATGATGATTTCGGCAGTGGCATCGTAGGAGCGTGCCGCTTCGGTTTTCCCGCGTTGCAGCAACCGGTTGATGCTTTCGAGGGTAGGTACCTGCAGGTTGATCATGCAGGCGAGGGAGGAGCCCATTTTTTTGAGCATTCCATCGAGGATATAAGCCTGCACAATATTGATCGGGAAGCCATCGAACAAAAAGCCACGGGCGTGGGAATGGTGCTCCATCTGCTTCTCTATCAGGCGTATAACGATCTCATCCGGAACCATTTCGCCTCGCTCCATGTAGGGTTTTGCCTGCAATCCCAGTTCGTTTCCTTCGTCAAGGGCCTTCCGCAGGACATCGCCGGTAGCAATATGCACCAGGTTGAACTTTTTCGCAAGCATCGCCGACTGGGTTCCCTTACCGGCACCCGGAGGGCCAGCCAGCACCACATTGAGCCAGGTGTTTTTGAGGGATGAGACGATGGCTTCATCGAGCCGCTGCTCAATATCCGCAATCAGACCTGTCCCTCTGATCGGGGTAAAAATTCCCAGATCACGGTAGTAGCCTGCCACGGGCTCGGTTTTGTCGTGGTACTCTTTCAGCCTGAGCTGTATTACCTCAGGGGTGTCGTCCGATCGTCCGGAGGTCTTGCCGCGTTCCACCAGCCTTCGCACCAGCTCCTCTTCCGGCACTTCGAGACTCAGCACCGAGTTGAGGCTGGTGTTCATCTTCAGCAACAGCCCTTCGAGGATATAGGCCTGCACCACGGTACGGGGGAAACCATCGAACAGGAAGCCCTTGGTGTCGGGGTTGGTACTGATCTTTTTCTCGATCATCTGCACAATGATTTCATCCGATACCAGTTGTCCGCGATCGATTACCGACCGGGCCAGCATGCCCAGATCGCTCCCTTCGGCAATCTCTGTGCGGAGCATATCGCCGGTAGCAATGTAGGTAAGATTGTACTTTTCGAGCAGCAGTTTCGACTGGGTTCCTTTCCCGGCGCCGGGAGGTCCGAAGAGGGCAATATTCAGCATATCAGCAGGTTTTAGGGTAAAACTGTATAAAGTTCGGGGTAATTTCTTCCGAGACCGTCGTAATCGAGGCCATAGCCCACCAGGAATTTATCGGGCACCACAAAACCGGTGTAGTCGATCGGAAAATCGCCCCGGAAGGCCTCCTCCTTGAAAAGCAGGG
>CAZJZF010000602.1:0-1205 GCA_964550385.1 uncultured Lentimicrobiaceae bacterium
CAAACTTCTGTTGATGCCGTTGATGCCACTGCCGGAACTACTGTAAGAGTTACTTACGTTCCTACAGTACCCGGAAAACACAGTGCACAGTTGAAATTCACTTATGGCGACCGTATAGCCTACACTAACCTGTCGGGAGTTTGCCCGGTGCTGAATGAAAACTTTACTTATTTTGTGTCTGATCCTGTGTTGCAGAAAGACATGGACTCAACTAAAGTAAATACTTATAATCAACCTGATTATCTGACCATGCCCGGTTGGAATTTTAATGATAGCGTATACTGGCACTTATCAGGCAGCTATGCTTTGGGACTGGAATTGCGTGGCAATAATGCTTTAGTTCCAAAGGCAATCACTCCTGAATTGAATCTGTCAGCTCCTTTCGGCTTGACCTTCAGATCGAAAAAGATGTCGAACCGCACTACCATGCTTGGTAATATGTATGTACTCGCTGATGCAGATACTATCTGGAGCTTTGTGAATCCCAACAATACGCTGACATTACGTACCATTGATGGTTTTGTTGCCACCGCTAACAGTAAAATTACCTTTGCCGGATTGGCGAATGACAGTAGCCGTATTGCAGTCGATGAAATATCGGTTTTCCCCACCACTACTCCTGCACTCAACCTGCCGGCGTATATGTCGAAACCTTTCCAGAGCAGTGCAGAACCAGTAACGCTGTCGATTCCGTTTAAAGCGTATCAGTTGACCACTGACATTCAGGTGGTATTTAGTGGTACACCGGCCGGTTATGAGGTGTTGACCCCAACTATTGATAAAGCAACTGCTGAGGCCGGAACCAATATCCAGGTGAAATATACTAAGCCGGCTGAAGGTGCTGAAGTCAGCGCAGTGGTTGAAGTGAAAGGCGGCGGACTAACCGACTACCGTTATATCAGTCTGATTAACAGTGCCGCAACCGGATTATCGGCCAATGCCCTGAAAGCAAATATCTTTGGAAGAACAGGTACGATTATGGTGGTTGTGGATGATCCTGCTTTGGTGGAAGTATTCAGCTTCGATGGTAAAATGATTAGCAGACAGCAACTAACAGGCAACACCGAAATTGCTATGGAAAAAGGATTGTACCTTGTGCGCCTGACCAATGGTGCCGGCTGTAAAGTGGAAAAAGTATTTGTACGTTAATAAATACTTTTCCAACAATGAATTATTTGGTTGCCATTTATTTCGAATGGCAACCA
>CAZJZF010000602.1:1215-1965 GCA_964550385.1 uncultured Lentimicrobiaceae bacterium
TTATTTCATTTAAAATAGATTAATATTTTAACTTTTAGTATGTTATGAAAAATCTGCTTTTCTCATTTCTCTTTTTCATATCGTCATCCTGCATGTTTTTTCTTCCTGCTCAGGTCACACTGACGATTGATGCAGGCCATCCTCAACATCTTATCTCACCATACCTTACCGGAGCTCATTTTGTATACGGTGCTGAGAATGACAACTTGTATGAAGATGAGCGTATTGCCGACTGGATGCGCCGTTCGAAAGTAAAAACCATACGCTGGCCGGGAGGCACTGCGGTGATGACTTATCATTGGGATGCATTGACTGGTGATAACTTCGGACCGGATCGTTGGGGTACGGTGAACTATGTTGAAAAGAATATCTCTCCTTCTGAATACATGGACCTGGATGAGTACATTGCCTTTTGCAAAAAAGTGAATGCAGAACCTATGGTGGGCGTAAACATCAAATCGGGCAGACAATTCCGGACTGATGCTGAAGGACTTGATGAAGCACGACGTTTAATTCAATATTGTAAGGATAAAAACTACAGGGTGAAATTCTGGTACATCGGCAACGAGGGTTATGCCAAGGGCTTCTCTCCCGAAATGTATGCAAAATACATTGATTTATATGCTGAAGTACTGAAAACAGTTGATCCCGATATAACCATTTTCGGCGACTGGAAATTTGGTCCTGAGGTGAAAAAACGTTTTGAGGAATCAATGACTATCATCAGACTATCGAAATATCTGGATGTGA
>CAZJZF010000603.1:0-1957 GCA_964550385.1 uncultured Lentimicrobiaceae bacterium
CAGGCTGACCTGACGGTTGTTATGACCGATAACATCCATCAGTCCGGGTGTGCCGGTGCCATCTGTTTCGAATGGATCGATGAATGGTTCAAGAACAACTGGATGGTGATGGAGATGGAACAGCCCCAGGAGCGAAGAAAGGAGTGGCACAACGTGGAAAATCCCGAACATAACTACGGCATCATTGCCATGGAATCCCGGAAAAAGATCATCGACGGCCGCCCGAACGACTGGGGTCGCGACCTACGGAAACCCTTTATTGAATCTGATGCCGACCCTTCCTACGTGTATCTGGGGGTAAACATGCCTGGCATCGACTTTTCAAAATACAACCTCTACGTTGCCATCGATACCTACGATAAAAACCTCGGTGAATTCTCGATCCCGTTCCTGAAAGCCACCCTCGACCGGGGGGCGGAGTTTCTGGTGAAGCTCACAGATACCGTGGGTTCTGAGGAGATGGTGGACAACTTCTACTCGGTGTATAACGACCGCACCAAACCTGCCCGGCCGGGATACCGCTCGGTGATAAACACCGACGGCATTTTCTTCACCCAGTACATGCTCTCCAACCCTCCGATCGTAGATGTGCTGGGCGATACCTCCAAACGGATGGTACACAACCGGGGTGCCCTGGAGTTTGGCAACATGCTGTCGCCGGCACAATCCAATGCCTCATTCTACTGGACCCGCGATGGCTTTCTCGAACTTCGCATCAGCTGGCAGGTGCTGAATGTGGGCGATCCCTCCTCCCGGCTTGTCCTGCACGGCAAGTCGGCCAATGGGGAAATCCTGGTGAAGGAGACCGACGCCTTTCACCTCAGGTTTTTCCTTACCGACAAACAGAACCGCCCTGTAGAACAGTTCCCCAACAACAAAACCCACCGGGTCAAATGGGACAAATGGGATGTGCCCGAATATTCCACTCGAATCAAACCCGTGTACAACGCACTGACTTCAGCATTTTTACGCATAGAACCCCTTCCTGTCGGAGAGATCACCGAAATCCCCTCCCAGCACAGCTTCGACCTGTGCGACTTTTACCGGGGCAAAGAAGGAGCCGTCACCTTTGCCTTCGATGGGAGGTGCTACTCGCAGTTTTCCAATGCCCTTCCCATGCTCAAAAAGTATGATCTGAAAGCCACTTTTTCCAGAACCTACTACGGTGAAGCCAGCAAAGGAGGCACCCACTATCTGCAGATGATGGAGGAAGAATATGACAGCCTGGCCAGGTCGGGCCACGAGGTGCGTGCCGATGGCCCGTGGGTGCTGGATCCGGGAGGCAAAGAAACCATCGTTACGATGCCATGGAAAGCGAAACATCCCTTTACCCGGATCTTCAACGACTCGCTTCCCGACCTTCACCAGGCCGACTCCATGATGCGTGCCGGTAAAGGGGAGTGGAACATCTTCCTGCTGCGCCACGTTTTCGAACCCAAAACCAAACCTTACGAAAATCTGTTGCACCTGGCAGGAAAAGATGTAAATGTAGTGTCGCCGGGGTATTTCGAAAAACTTATTCGGTTAGGACGCAACACACACTTCTGGGTGGCACCGTTCGACCAGGTGGCAAACTACCGTTTCGTAAAGGAGCGCTCCAAAATCGTGCAGTCGGGGTACAACAACCTGTTTTTTCTCACCGTTTCCAACTCCCTCGATAAAACCTTCAACCACCGGCCCATCACCGTAAAATATGCAGGCCCCGCAAAAATGGTGAGGATCGAAGGCAGTGCCTCCGACGGGATCTTCCGTGTAAGGGGCGGGGTGCTTTTTGTGGATCTGTGGCCCAACCGCGAAGCAACAATTGAAATTATTGAATAATGCCTTGAAGATAGCACACAGATTTTACGGATTTAACTGATTGACACAGATTTTTTACTTCGAAATTCATAAATGCTCCAAAAAATGACAGATTTGATGCATCAGGAAACCACGGAGACCATTATCAAATGTTTCT
>CAZJZF010000604.1:0-1955 GCA_964550385.1 uncultured Lentimicrobiaceae bacterium
CCGGGATATTAAACTGCCACAGATAACTTCCGGAATTAGTGAGGGCAATAACCTTATTGTAGCTGTTGATGATCACCTCGCACAAGCCATCGTTGTTGATATCACCGATGGTGGGAGGGGCACCGATGTAATAGCCTGTA
This sequence comes from uncultured Lentimicrobiaceae bacterium, assembly GCA_964550385.1. Classification (GTDB taxonomy): domain Bacteria; phylum Bacteroidota; class Bacteroidia; order Bacteroidales; family SKPS01; genus SKPS01. The sequence continues at coordinate 141 of CAZJZF010000604.1, forward strand.
TTATAGCTCCATGCATAGGTTCCGTCTTCTGCATTGAGCACATGCAGCTTTCCGGAGTAGTCACCAACCACCAGCTCCGGCTTTCCGTCGCTGTCGAGGTCTGCCACTCCGGTTCCATGGTACACATAATCGTCCATGGGGATGGACCAGTGCAAGGCCCTCGTGAGTCCATCATACGCGTATAACCTGCTGTTGTTGTTGAATCCCCAGGTTGCCACAATAAAATCGGGCTTGCCGTCCTGGTTCACATCTGCAATGGTAGGAGCTGTTTGCACCCACGAGTTGGCATCTACCAGCAGATCCCATTTGGTGACACCGGTGGTGGCATTGATACACCGAACCCATCCGTTGAATTCGCCATGCAGGATCTCCAGGGTTCCATCCTTATCAATATCCACCACTACCGGAGGGGAATCGCTGCCGCGGGTATTGGTCTGCCACTGGATTTGACCGTCGGATCCTTTGAAACAGAATGTTTTGGGATTGCAGGAGGAGGGCACAATCACATCTTTCTTTCCGTCTCCGGTAACGTCGTAAATCAGAACCGCAACATCGTTGCACCCCTCTCCTGCCCCCGAGGCGTTGAATTTCCACAGCAGGCTCCCATCTTCGGCATTCAGGGCGTAGATCATGCTGTCGTTCCGGTAACATCCGAAAACGATCTCATATTTATCGTCCTGGTCAATGTCATCCATGGCACACTGCCCAAATGATGAGTCGTCGGTATCGAACCACCAGAGGATGCGGGGAACCTGGCCGCTGGACAGAAGTGGTAGCAACATGAAGACGAGGTACAGGAGGTTTCTTTTCATGGAGGGGGTTAGTTAGTTATGAGTTATGAGTTATAAGTTATGAGTTATGAGTGAGTTAGAATATTTGAAGGGTTTGGTGTAAAAAAAAAGCTTCTTACAAAGATAATTCTATTAGTAAACTATTACTTTTGTGTTATTGAATTATTCACTTAAATCTTAACCAATGATGAAAAAATTTACTTTTTCAGTGTTCTTTCTGGCAGCTTTTCTCTTTGCCGGTGTCCTTTCTGCCCAAACCAATGAGCAAAGCCCTGTTTTCTCAAAGAGTATCAATGCAGTAAAAGGAGTTTTCGATGTGCTTACTTCTTTCAACACCGTTGCACCCGGTGAACAGGCAGTTGAAACTGACGGCATGTACATTTACACCGCCATGTGGCAAACCAGCGGGATGATCCGCAAGTACAACTCGCTAACGGGAGCTATTGTGGATTCATTTACCATCACCGGCGTGGATGCAGGCATCAGGGATCTGTGCTATGATGGTACCTATTTCTATGGACGTGCCGGAGCAGCCGGAACCAGCATTTACAAAATGGACTTTACTGCCAAAACGCTGGTAGGCACCATTTCTTTGGGAAAGACGGTCAGGCACCTTTGCTACGATCCAACCCTCGACGGAGGCAATGGTGGTTTCTGGGCAGGTGACTGGGCCCTTCTGAGCTCGCACAAGAAAGATGGTACTCTGATTGCGGATATTACGGTTCCTACCGGATTTGCCAGCAATTATGGCAGCCATTTTGACAACACTACTGCCGGCGGACCCTACATCTGGTTCTTCAACCAGGATGCTACCGCTCCTAAAGTTGATTTGGTACAGTATCACATTGGCACCAATACCATTGTAAGCACCCACGACTGCTCCAATGTACCCGGTATTGATGCAGTGGGTGCTCTTGCCGGTGGCCTGGGCGGATCCAGCACAGCCATTCCGGGAAAATTTGTACTTGTTGCCAATGTTCAGCAAGATCCCAACCTGATTATTATTTTCGACATGGGTAGTGTA
>CAZJZF010000605.1:0-1955 GCA_964550385.1 uncultured Lentimicrobiaceae bacterium
CACAGATTTTACAGGATGCACATCCTCTTTCAGCATCACTGCCTCATCCACAAAAGGATCGAAAGAGGAAACCTTCATACCGAACCCTTTGGCGATACGTGCAATGTTCTTTCCGACATATCCGTAGGCATGAATTCCCAGCGCCTTATCCTTAAGTTCACTGCCCGATTTTCCATTAAATCTGCCACGTGCCTGAAACACCATCATCCCCAGAGCCAGTTCTGCCACAGCATTGGAATTCTGACCCGGTGTGTTCATCACCACAATATTTTTTTCGGTGGCTGCTTTCAGATCCACATTGTCATATCCGGCACCGGCCCGAACCACAATCTTCAGGGCGGGGGCAGCAGCCATCACCTCTGCATCGATAATATCGCTGCGGATTATAATAGCTTCGGCCTCTTTCACTGCCTCCAGGAGTTCCTGCTTTTGGGTATACCCTTCCAGAAGCATCAGTTCGTAACCGCTCTGATCGACTACCTGCAGGATGCTTTTTACAGCGTTGGCGGCAAAGGGTTTATCGGTTGCAATCAATATTTTTCTCATGGTTTCAGTTTTTAGGGATTAAGCTTTCAGATCTGCAAACTTATTCATGCAATCTACCAATGCCTGAACACTTTCTATCGGCATGGCGTTGTAACAGGAGGCCCTGAATCCTCCCACCGAGCGGTGACCTGCAATACCTACCATTCCATGCTCCTTGGCAAAGGCACTGAATTCTCCTTCCAGAGCAGCATACTTTTCTTCCATTACAAAGCAGATGTTCATCAGAGAACGGTCTGCAGGATCAGGCACTGTTGCACGGAACAGCGGGTTTGTGTCGATGGCATGATACAGCAGGTTTGCTTTCGCTTCGTTCCTTTTTTGCATGGCAGCCACACCGCCCATCTCCTTCAGCCACTTCAAAGTTTGCAGCGCTGCAAAAACAGGAAGTACCGGAGGGGTATTGAACATCGATTCTTTATCGATATGGGTCTGATAATTCAACATGGTAGGGATCTTCCTGTCCACTTTCCCAAGCATATCATTCCTGATTATTACAAAGGTTACACCTGCAGGTGCAAGGTTCTTCTGCGCCCCGCCATAAATCAGTGCATATTTCGATACATCCAGCGGTCGGCTGAAGATATCGGAAGACATATCTGCCACGAGGGGAATGTTGACATCCATATCGTATTTGATCTCAGTACCAAAAATGGTATTGTTAGTGGTGATATGGAAGTAATCGGCATCTTCAGGAATCACAAAATCCTTTGGAATATAGGAGAAATTTTTATCCTTCGAAGAGGCAACCTCAACTACTTCACCAAAGAATTTTGCCTCTTTCAGGGCTTTGCCAGCCCATTCACCGGTATTGAGATAGGCCGATTTCCTGTTCATCAGGTTAAAAGGAACCATGCAGAACTGCAGGCTTGCACCCCCTCCGAGGAAGATGACAGAATACCCTTCGGGGATTGACAGTAATTCTTTGAACAGGTTTGTTGCCTCGTCCATCACGGCAACAAACTCTTTACCCCTGTGTGAAACTTCCATCACAGAAAGGCCGGTGCCGGCAAAATCCTTCACAGCCTTGGCTGTTTCATCAATAGTAAATTGTGGCAGAATCGAGGGTCCTGCAGAAAAATTATGCTTCTTCATAGCGTAATGAGGTATTGGTTAGTGTGATACTGATACAGAATCATGAATAATTATCAGGGTGCAATTTCTGATTTTTTTTTGATTTGCCTGTGCATTTTTGCAGATTATTTTTACCGATTTCATACAGATTCGGTATGTAAAAGATCAATCGCAGCAAATCCGGTGAGAGGAGGGGTTACTATCCGAAGTTATCTAAAAAATCCGTAATTTTGCAGCCCCTGAAAAGGAAAACATTTACACACTGCGGATGTGGCGTAATTGGTAGCCGCGCCAGACTTAGGATCTGGTGCCGAAAGGCGTGGGGGTTCGAGTCCCTT
>CAZJZF010000606.1:0-1952 GCA_964550385.1 uncultured Lentimicrobiaceae bacterium
CAGGTGCTGCATACATGGTCCCATTTCTTTGCCTCCTCGGCAGTTTCCGTAGCCAACCAGCACCTCTATATGGCCGGCAAAGGGTTTGGTGAGTGTTATGCCTTTGACCTTGAGGATAATACATTGGATTTCAACCTCCCCCAAACCGGTACTCCGTCTCTTGATTATCACGAAAAGCTGCTGGTTCTGGGCGATCGTTTCTACCTGGGCATGACCGATGGGTATGTAAAAGGCTACAACAAGCTTGGCATACAGCAGTTTGTGGCTACCATGGCAACTGGCAGGAAACCCGGACTGATGGCAGGCCATGCCGGGCAATATCTGGTGGTGGCCGAACAGCAGCGCAATGGCTCCGGCCGATGGATTGCTGCCTATTTTTTGAACAGCGGAACACTGTGGGCCGAGTATAAACTTACTGACGGAATGGAAATTACCGGAATGGCATCCCTGTCGGCCGATCACGTATTGCTGGCAGGCAACCTGAATGGGGTAGGGCGCCTGATGGATTGGAACCTTTCAGCCAACGCCTTCAGCACCGTATGGATAACCCCTTCCGGCGCCATAAATGCCATGGTTCCCCTGCCCGACGGACGTTTTTTGCTCGCCCATGAACAATCGCTGCTCTGCTACAACCCGGTGACAGAAACGGCTTCAACCTGCCTTCCGAAACCCTGGATTACCACCATCCGGTTCGACGAAGCTTCCGGAACCCTGTTCGGTGCCCATCAGGATACCCTCACTGCCTGGCGCTGGCCTTCGATGACGACAGCCTGGTCGTTCCCTCTTACAGCACCCCTGCTCGATTTTCATCTGGGATATTAGAGAAGTTCAAGGTTCAAGTGTTCAAATGTTCAAGGTTCAAAGAAACGGGTCAATCTATGATTTTACAACCTTTTCCATTCCTATAGCCTCGGTAAACCAAATTAACCTTATAGTTACCAGAACATTTCTTCTTTCATATTCACTTTTTCCCACGTAACACCTTCATATCCCGGCAATTTCTTTACCCAAACTTTTTGTTCTTCATTCCAGATAAAAACAGAGGGATAATACTCAAAATCAGCATCTCTTTGCACAAATCCATTTTCATCCGGTGGATTTACAATAAGAAGGCGGCTATTCGAATTATATGAATAACCAATCGAGGAATTTGGGCCGGGATATACTTTACCTGTCCTTACATCAACAATTGCACATGCTTCACAAGGAAAACCACAACCCCAGCTGGCAAGGCAATAGTATCCGGCAAAATTTACTTTTTCTGATTTGTATTGTCCTGTTATTGCTGTTTTATATTCTCTCGCTAATTTATGGCTTTTATAATCTATCTGAGCCGGTTCTCCCTGGAATTCTCCCTTTGATGGATAGTCTTCAAACGAAATAAATGGTCGAAATTTAGATGTACCGTATCTTATCTTGCCAACAGCTGAGGAATCTCCTATTATTTTAAAGGTTGAATCATCATAGATTATATCCCATGAATCTGTTGAGACTATACTGTCTTTGTTCTTGCTGATCGAAGTTTTGACTTTCGAATTATTGTTCCCACATGATAGCAGGAAGAGAAAAAGTAAATAATGAAGATTTTTAGGCTTAATCATATAGGTGATCCGGGTTTCGTTCCCAAGCCACAAAGGAACCGACCATAACCATTCTTTCAATTTCCACAAAGATACAACCCTTTTTAATCATCTAAGGCATAGAAGAAAATATAAGGTTTCACATGAGGCTGAGAGCGATACGTATATTGTTCCTATGGTACCCATGAGTCTATGAAGAAAAAAATCAGTGAAAATCAAAAATAATCCGCGTCATCAGCGTTCTATTTTTTTTACCACCAATGAACAGATTTTGAGAGGGTTTAACATAACAGGAAAAAGTATCTTTGCTCATGATGAATAAAAATTCCCTTCAGCTCATCAAAACCGCCGACGGCAGCCATACCCTGTTTG
>CAZJZF010000607.1:0-1588 GCA_964550385.1 uncultured Lentimicrobiaceae bacterium
TAATTAATATCCCATGCCACTCCAAACATGGTGTAATCATACAACAGGTCGTGCAGTGAAATTCTCCAGTCTTTTATTCCGTCGTCCAGCTTTTTCTTATCCAGCCGTATTAGCGAACGTTCTGAAAGTTCTACAATAAGATCTTCGGTATCTGCTTCATCCAGATTGCCGGTATGCCCCCAAAGGGTGGCAACGGCTGCCTGAGGTATGGTCTGATCGGTCACAAATGCCGAGAGCTCGCAAAAGCGCTGCTGGTTGTCTGAAGGAAGGATCTCCACGCTGATATGCATGGCATTCCAGATGCTGATATGCTGTTCGTTGATCCCCTGCCTGTCGCCGATCTTTTCCAGGTCGGCATTTCGCAATCGTTTCAGGATGAACCCCCAGTCGCCATCCCGTTTTCTGGCCATCCCGGCACACAGGGCCACGGCAAGGGGCAAACATCCGCACTCACTGACCACTTCATGTGCCTCCTGTGGCAAATCATCCACCGGCATACCGACGGAATCTGCCAGCAATTGCAATGCCTCATGGGTGGTGAAAAGCTCCACGGGGTAAAGGGTACCGCTAAGGGTATGGAGTATTCCCGCATCACGGGTGGTGATCAGCGTTCTGCAGCGGGGCCCTGCAAAGTCAAAGGCCTGAGCATCAGCAGCGTTCCATACATCGTCCACAACCAGCAGAACCGCTTTGTCAAGCAGCAGGGTTTTTAATTTACTTTGGGCTTCCATGATGGACAGGAACTGCCCCGGATGGCCCAGGTTTCTTGCGGTATCGCGCATGAGTTGCAACAGATCGGGTTGCTGCCTGAAGGAAAGCCACAGAATGCCGTCAGGGTAGGAGCGGCGCACCTCACGGTCACGGGCCACGGCAGCCGCCAGCACCGATTTCCCAATGCCCCCCATCCCCTGTATGCCCACCTGTGCACCGGAGCCGGAAATGACAACAGGCCTTTGCAGGTCGATCTGAACGGCATCTTTCAGTTTTTTCAGGATATCGGGTCGTCCAAGAAAATGGGGTGGCAGGTTGGGAACGGCAAAGAGTTTCCCCAATGGAGGCTCCGGCAACCTAAGGTTTGCCAGAAGCTTCTTAAGTTGTACAGGATAGATTGCATCATCCCTGAAGTCATCGCAATGCAGCAAGCAGATTTCACCCTGGACGCTGTCTAAATCACCCATCCGCAGAATTGGAATCACCGGTTTGTCACATTCGAGGGCAAAGAGCCATTCTTCGCGCACATAGTCGGAGGTTTTTGCCGCAGGCCCGGCAATGTAGATAATCCTGTCAACCAAAGTACGGATGGCATCCTTGATTTCCTGGTGAAAGGTAAGCTGCCTGGAGTGCAACGACTCCCTGTCCCACCAAACCTCAAAGCCGTGACTTTTCAGATCATGATAAAGCCTCTTGGCAAAAGCTTCATCATCTTTCCTGGCATATGAAATAAAGAGTTTTGGGAGGGGGGGCATATGTGTTGGTTTTAGGTTATATCGATTCAAACCCCATCGTGTCCGCCAGCTGGCGCATACCGACGGGTTTGGGTTATTTCCTGGCATTTTCCAGTTGGTGTAGTAGCTGCAATAGTGGCGGA
>CAZJZF010000607.1:1598-1931 GCA_964550385.1 uncultured Lentimicrobiaceae bacterium
TCCCCTTTTCTTCATGTATAGCAGGGCTTCTTTGCACATCGCGGCATATTCTTGAAACCCCTGTTGATTGTTCTGGTTTTGGTGAAATGTCAGTATTTTGTGACAAATTACAACATAATCCCTTGCAAACTCTGCCGAGTCCGGTGTATGGCGGCGCAGTTCCTCTGCAATATCGATTGAAGCTTGGTATTTATCCAATGCTTTTGGAGGGTCACCCAACTTCAGGTACATATTTCCCAATCGCTCATAAGAGACAGACAGATCACGGACGTACTGTGCCAAGGCCGGTGCGCGGCGGCGAAGTTCCTCCCGGATATCGAGTGAAGCCTGATA
>CAZJZF010000608.1:0-1926 GCA_964550385.1 uncultured Lentimicrobiaceae bacterium
CTTGAAGCATTGCGCTTTGCCTTCCTGCGTATTGCAGTAGTACTGATAGCAGCTGCCGTACTGGTTTTTCTGAACAGTAGCTGGGTGTATCAAACGATAATTCTGGGCCCGAGAAACCCCGGCTTCCTTACCAACCGCCTGTTTTGTGAATTGGGATCATTGCTCGAAATCCCCCTTCTTTGCATCAACCAGATTCAATGGAACGACGTGAACCTGGATCTTGCCGGCCAGTTTCGCTTTCATCTCTCTCTGAGTATCAATGGTGCTTTGATGATGGTTGTTCCGTACATCCTGCTTGAAGCCTGGTGGTTCATAAAACCAGCCCTGTCAACCCGGGAAAAATTGAAATCCCGCGGGTTTGTCCTGATTTCCTCTTTGCTCTTCTACCTGGGTGCCCTGTTTGGCTATTACATCATCATGCCTCTTTCTGTAAATTTTCTGGCAAACTATTCTGTGGATCCAAGCATCGTGAACCAGTTCCAGCTCAGTTCCTATATAAGAATCCTGCTCTCAACAGTCCTCTCCACCGGCTTTGTCTTCGAGATGCCACTGCTCATCTGGTTCCTGTCCAGAATGGGAATCATAACCCCCGCTTTGCTGGCAAAATTCCGGAAGCATGTGATCGTGGCCCTCTTTATCCTTGCAGCCATCATCACCCCCCCCGATGTGATCAGCCAGTTTATTGTCGCTGGCCCCCTTTATCTGCTTTTTGAATTGGGGGTTAGAATAGCCAAACATAATGAAAAGATTGCTGAGAAAGAATCAGTTATCTGAATTATCCTTCTCTTTTCTTATTCAGATTGATTTTAAATATTTCCTGCCGGCTAAAGTCTGTCTGCCTCGATGGTTTTTTGAATGATATTATCTCTATTTTTACCCTAGAACAACGGTAAAAAAGTACGCAAAACTATGAGCATCAAAGGGGAACAACCTGAAGACCGGAAAAACCCCCGGCGGGAATTTCTGAAGAAAATGGGTATCGCAGCCGGAGCAGTAGTAGTGGCTGGTGGAGGGCTGGGCATTGCCCGATCGCTGGCTGCAAGCAAAACCGGCGAAAAAGTGAAGGTGATGACTCCCGGAGGGGGTGTGGCCGAAGTGGACAAAGGGGATATTATTCAGCCCACCAGCGGCACCACCATCACCGAAGGGCGGGAAGGGATTCCGGGACGCAAGTTTGTGATGGTCATCGACCTGTCGCGGTGCAAAAATGCCCGCAAATGCATGGAGGCATGCCAGGGGGCTCACGAACTCCGACCCGAACAGCATCATATCAATGTGCTGGCAATGCAGGACACGCCCCACACGGCACCTTATTTTATGCCCAAACCCTGCTTCCACTGCGATAATCCTCCCTGTGTGAAGGTTTGTCCGGTGGATGCCACCTTCAAACGGCAGGATGGCATTGTGCTGATCGACAATGAACGGTGTATCGGGTGCCGGTTCTGCATAGCCGCATGCCCTTACAGCGCCCGGGTGTTCCACTGGCACGAGCCCAAAATAAGCACCCCGGAGGCCAAGGAGCGCTCCTACGACGTTGAGCTCAACGTGCCACAGAAAAAAGGTACCATCTCCAAATGCCTCTTCAGTGCCGATCGCCTCCGCGAAGGTCAACTCCCGTATTGCGTCTCTGCCTGCCCCAACGGCGTTTACTATTTCGGCGATATCAATGAAGATTCCGTTACCAACGGAACTACCAAAGAGACCGTCAGGTTCTCCGATCTCATCCGCGATAACCACGGATACACCTACTATGAAGACCTGGGAACCAAACCCCAGGTGTACTATCTCCCGCCCAAAAACCGCAGGTCACCCTTCATGCCCCAGGAACAAAGCGAAGCCACTCCCCATACTACCTGATTTTTCAATCCCGAATCTTTACCCATCATTTTATGGAAAATACCAAGACGCTTGAACAGATCCAGGAAG
>CAZJZF010000609.1:0-1920 GCA_964550385.1 uncultured Lentimicrobiaceae bacterium
GCGTGTCGGTAACAAAAAAGGTGTAATTCTCATAGGTTTGGCTGGAAATACTGGCATTGAAATTGAAACTCCTGCTAATGTTGCTGCTGAAGCCTCCATATGCCCGAAACTTGTCGAAGGTGTACTTTAGCGGAAGCTCCGATGAGAGGTAGGGATTGCGTTCACTCAGGGAATAAACATTGTTCCGCTCCATTCCCCCGTCGATACCGGCATAAATCTGTAAAGCACCCTGCACAAGATCAATTCTCCCTTCCAGCATTGGGAAAATGTAGGGAACGTCAAGCCGGAAGCCGCGATCAAAGCGTGAACCCGACACCTGCTTTGAAGCTGTATTCGTTGAACCGGGCGCTGATATTGGGTTGCAGGGTGAGAATCCCCGTGTTAAAACTGGAGTTGGAATCTTTCTGATTCAGAAAATCAAAGGAGGTGATCAGTCCGATCGTTTGTTTCTGATCCCAGCCAAAGAGATCATACTGTTTATTCAGGTTCGCATCGGCAGATACAATATTCTCTTTCACCTTGTAGTAATCGGATAGAAAATGATAGGAAAGCCCGATAGAATGGTTTAATTTGTCATTTGTTTTGTATCTGCTTGAGAATGATGTTTCTGCCCCAGCGCGAAGATAACGTTGGCGAATGTCGCTCTTACCTATGCTGGTATCAGGGTATGATCCCGGCTTAAACCCATAGAGGTGCAGGCCGTCGCGCTGAAAAAAGAGATTTGCTCCCAGGGTATGCTGGTCAAAATATCGTTGTCCATAGATCTCAGCCAGTTGTGTGGAATTGGCCGATGGGGCATAATCCCTGATCTTGCCTGTAGATGAGAGATGTTTCAGATGCATCCCCAACAGGTGGTTTTTCGACCTGAGCGAACTGGCAAATAGTTCTCCGTAAATGGTTGTGTAATTACCAAGCCCTGCTTTCAGGTAATTCCTGTAAATCTTTGTAAGGGGCTCAGCGACGAGTTTAACTGCCGGAAGCGGGTCTATTTCCAGGCGAATGGCTGCATCCCTTGGCATCACTGAATAGGTCATTACCGGCACAGCAGTCGTGGTATCATTCAGCACCGGGTTCTGGTTGATCTTGAAAGCATCCGGTATAATGGGGTCAAACGTTGCAATCACCGTAATTTCCTCGTTGTAGGGACGGGTTTGAGCTTCTGCTTTTTCGACTATCCAGGGGAATGCTGTCAGTGTTGCAGGCAGCAACCATTTTATTGCTAGAGCAAAGCGGTTTATGATCATATTTCGTGTCAGGGTATTAATTTTCGTTGCCTGTTCCGGCTTGGTTTTTTTCTGATTCAAGTATGGAATTCAGTTTTTCCCTTGCTAAAAGCACCAGGTCCTGTCCTTCATAATTGTCAATAATACTCTGGAGGGTTTGCTTTGCCTGGAACTTATTATCCTTTTTAACGTAAATATCGGAGAGCAGAATGAATCCTTTGGCAACCCAGTAGTCATAGGATGCATAGTTATCCGACAAGGCAAAAATGGCTTTCTCTGCATCATCATACCGGGTAAGGTTAAACTGGATTTCAGCCAGCATATAGTTTGCTTCAGCACCCATTTCGTTACGCGACAACTTCATGGTTTCCTCGTACTCTTTTTTTGCCAGGTCGGTGTTCCTGAGCGCATAGGAAGCTCTTGCTCTAGTAAGATGTGCTTCTGTGAGCAGGTTATCCGGGACTTTGTTCATTGCCAGCAGCTTTTGGGCCGACTGTATGGCGAGTCCAAAATTGGAGAGGTGATAGTTGCATTGCATCTGGCCGGCGACGGCATCTATTGTTTGGGAGGTTTGTTCAGCTGTTTCTTCCAGCTTAATATAGTTGTCCAGCGCGGCCTGGTAATTTTTATTAAAGTAATTGATACGTGCTGATTTCAGTGCTGCATTTCCGGTAAAGCGTGACCGCGATTGAGCAAG
>CAZJZF010000610.1:0-1911 GCA_964550385.1 uncultured Lentimicrobiaceae bacterium
CAAATCGGAGAAAAGGGAATTAAGAAAGGAAGTCCGGAGCATCGAGCAGAGTCTCAATGCATACAGCGGAGGAGGTATTTATATCTCTGTAGGCGCAGCCATCCTGATTGTCCTATTGCTGATTTTACTGCTTTAACAGGAAGGTTCACTTCTTATACAATTCAACAGCTCAAATAGTATTAGGGTTGAAAGGAAAATCCTTTTAATCAGGTTTTTAAATAATTATGAATTATGAAAAAATTACCAAACAGATTGATTTTATTTTTGCCAATTTTAGCATTTTTAATGGCAGGCACGACCCAAAGCAATGCCCAAAGCGGAGTTTTTGGGGCCAGACTGATGCCAACATTTTCTCAGATGGATTTGAAAACCTCTACTGGAGGAACCGTTAAGGGAGAGGGGACGATGGGATTTGGGGCAGGCATTTATCTGGGTTTTTACTGGTCGGATTTTGTGGGTATGCAGGGTGAGCTGATGTACACTTCGGTAAGCCAGAAATACAAAGAAGCCGATGTGGAACGCAGGGTAACCCTTCAGTATCTGAATATCCCTTTGCTCCTGTCGCTCAATACCGGCAAATCCAGTTTGGTGAACTTCAATCTGGTGCTTGGACCGCAGATTGGGATCAATGTAGGTTCCAGAGTCTCTTCATCAGGATTGGATACTACAAATGCCATGATTTCCATAAAGGCCGGAGACCTTGGTCTGGCCTATGGTGCAGGAATAGACCTGGGGATCAATGAAGCACGCACATTTCGCGTGGGAATCGGTTACAGGGGTGTAAGAGGCCTGTTTGACATCAGTGACAACAGCCAGACATCGGTTACCAATTCATTTTATATTCTTGACCGCACACACCTGGCAACCCATGCAGGGTACATCGGAATCTCATACATGTTCTGAGGGTGATTCAAACACCAGAACTCACCGGGGAAGAACCCGGTAAATAGATCTCCCATACAGCAGAAAGGGATGGTGTAAGTACCATCCCTTTTATGCCTAAAGTAACTAACATACAACAGACTGAAATTGACGACCAAACAACATTAAAAAGCAGAAACCATGGGAAAAGAGGAGATCGAAAAATCAAAATCACACATTATAGTGTCTATCATCGAGTATCTGGATGATTCGGTGGTCATTAAAACGATCCTGAAAAAGACCACAGGCAGTGTGAGTGTAATGTCCTTTGATAAAGGACAGGGGCTTGCAATCCATTCATCCCCATTTGATACGTTTGTACAGGTGATTGATGGCACAGCTGAAATTGTCATCAATGGCGCAATGAATATGCTGGTAACCGGAAGCTCCATCGTGATTCCGGCGCATGCGCAAAGTTCAATCAGGCAGAACGGACGATTTAAATTGATTGAGACCGTGATTAAGAGCGGGTATGATATTTAACATATCAGGGATTGGGAAAATCCCGGCCGATACTATAAAAACATTTAACAATGAAGCTTTATGAAAAAACTGTTTACCTTATTTGTTTTGATGGCGGTTGCAGCATTTGCCTACGGACAGAGTCCATTACCCGTCGGAAAAGCGCAACTCAATTTTGGATTGGGTCTGTCGGGCTGGGGAGTTCCTGTGTATGCCGGGTTTGACTACAGTGTTCACAAGGATATTACTCTTGGCGCTGAATTTTCGTGGCGCTCGTACCGTGAAAACTGGAAGAGTAATTATTACAACCACAGTATCATGGGCATTTGCGGCAATGCCAACTACCACTTTAACAGTGTACTGAAGATTCCCCAAAATTTCGATCTTTATGCAGGAGCGAACCTGGGATTCTTTGTCTGGTCATCGCCCACAAGTTATCCCGGAGATTATCGTTCGGGGCTGGGTTTAGGCGGTCAGGTGGGCGGCAGGTATTATTTTACCAACAGGTTTGGGATCAATCTTGAGTTC
>CAZJZF010000611.1:0-1909 GCA_964550385.1 uncultured Lentimicrobiaceae bacterium
TTTTCTCTTTTAAGAATTACATAACCAATTCGGTCATTGCTGATACCTTCTTTCAGCTGGTAACTGAACGATAGCTGATCTTCATGCACCGTGGTTTCAAAATAGCGGAAAGAGATATTGGGATATGCTTTCAGTTCTTCTCCGATTTCGTATAAATGGGTGGATAGAATGAAGAGTGAGTTTTTGATTTTAATCAAGCCTTTGATGACCTGAAGTGAGCATTTCATGGCATCCTGCACATTGGTTCCTTTGAATAGTTCATCAATCAGTACCAGCCATTTTTTCCCGTCGTTAATTTTTTCAATAGTGTTTTTAATGCGTTGCACTTCGTTAAAGAAAAAGCTTTCGCCTTTGGCAATATTGTCTACTACATTGATATTGCTCAGTAACCCGTCAAACAAAGTAAGTTTCATCTTTTCAGCCGGTACGCCCATACCGATATGAGCCAGGAATACTGCCGCACCAACCGATTTGATCAGGGTGCTTTTACCCGCCATATTGGCGCCGGTCAAAAAAAGAAAGTTCTGCTCAGGACTCATATGCAGATCATAGGCCACCGGTTGGGGAAGCAGGATATGATATAAACCTTTTGCATCTACCAGGGGTGTATCCTGTTCAACAAATTCCGGAAAACTCAGTTGGTACGTTTTTACAGCGACGGCCATCGAATACCAGGCATCCAGCCGGCTGAAGGTATCAATCATCTCCAGAGTGTTGGTACGGTATCTGCCACGCAGGTGATAAGCGAAATAGAGGTTCTGACGGATAGAGAAACGCTGGCCGGCTTCTGTTTCGGAGAGCTTTTGCAGCGGTGGCTCTTTCAGTAAACCATTGATGCGATCTATATATAATTTGATATTGGCAGGAAGATCAAGGTCTTCCAGCAGTTGGGCTACTTTGCGGATGCCCCGGAAAAAATCTGCAAAATGGGGAACGGAATACTTAATCATGGAATAATCCGCATTGTGCAGCCATTTATAAAAAATATTATTCAAGGAAGCCGGCGCTTCGCTGATGGGATCAAGGGGATAATCGAGAAATTTATCAATGACCAGTACGGTTCCATTAGTGATTTCTGAAGGCCAGTGCTGGATATGTTCCATGAAAGTGCGGATAACCTTCTGAGTGCCGGTGATCTTCTTCAGGTCATTATGCGGTTCACTGAAAAATTTTCGCAGCCATTCCCTGCCGCCAACGGTTCGTGTAAAATTCAGTTTGTGAAAAATAGAGAACTCTTCTTCCGGGTGGAAGATGGAAATGTCGTTGAAGGATTGATGGTCTATCTGCATATTGGTGAATAGTAAATGGAGAATAGTGAATGGATTTTTTTGGTTTGACTATTCACTATTGACCATTGCCTTATTTAATTTCTTTCAAATTTCAGCCGATGCCCCATTTGAGATTCGTTCCACTTGCCGTTATCATACACCAGATGGCCGTTTACAAACGTATGTGTAATAGATGCAGGAAACGTAAAATTCTCTAAAGGACTCCAGCCGCATTTATATAAAATATTGTCTTTGGTAACTGTTGAGCTGTTGTTCATATCCACCATCACCAGGTCAGCATGATAGCCTTCCCGGATATACCCTCTTTCTTTTACCTGGAAACAATCAGCCACAGCATGGCTCATCTTTTCCACTATTTTCTCAAGGGATATTCTTCCTTCTTTGTAATAATGCAACATCAGCAACAGGGGATGCTGCACCAGCGGCAAACCGGCATGCGCCTTTTCATAAGGTTCATTTTTCTCTTCCAGGGTATGCGGCGCATGGTCAGTAGCTATTACATCCAGCCGGTCATCCAGCAAGGCCTTCCATAAAGCTTCTTTGTTATGCGGGGCTTTTATAGCCGGGTTGCATTTGATCAAATGTCCCAGCCTGGCATAATCATCACTGGTAAAATGCAG
>CAZJZF010000612.1:0-1908 GCA_964550385.1 uncultured Lentimicrobiaceae bacterium
GGATTCATGAGTTACATGCTCGGCCGTATTCCACGGGAAACGGACAGGGTCGCTGTCCAGGGGTATATCTTCGAAGTGATCGACATGGATAACAACCGGGTCGACAAAATTCTGATTTCCCGCAGCCCGGAGGAATAAGCAGTGTTCGGGGTACCGGCTGTTCGCCATGGATCGTTGTTCTGCGCAGTTGAAACAGTGTTGACAACAAACCCACCTATGAGTATTTTTTGCGGTGCAAAGGGGAGTAGTTATCAGCCGGAGAAATGGCTGACCTGGATTCCGTCAATACGGTCGCATGGCCCGGGACCAGAACAGATGATCTGTCAACAAGACCTTTAGTTAGGCGCTGATGCCTAGGTAAAGGTCTTTTTTTATGTATGGGCAGTGCCCATTCGCGGGTGGCGGGCAGGATATGGACAGATACGCGGTGCCGGAAAGCGGTTTCGGACTGCGGAGCAACAGTCTTGAACGTTTCGTCAATCAAAACGTATTGCTGCTGAACGCGCAGCAAGGAGCACGTGCATGATAGCACAGCTTATGCAGATGCTGGTGGATGGCATCGCCGCACTGGGATACCCGGGGATTTTCCTGCTGATGGCCATGGAAAGCTCGATCATTCCGGTCCCGAGCGAACTGGTGATGCCGCCGGCCGGCTACCTCGCCCAGCAGGGATTGATGAATCCGTGGATAGCCATTGTTGCCGGCACGGTGGGCAGCCTGGTCGGGGCCTATGCCAACTATTTTGCGTCCCTGTACCTGGGCCGACCTCTGATCCTCAAATACGGTAAATATGTCCTCATCCCGCCCGATAAATTCCAACGTGTTGAGAGTTTTTTCCTGCGCCATGGCGAAATCTCCACCTTTATCGGCAGGCTGCTGCCGGTGGTTCGCCATCTCATTTCCATTCCGGCGGGCCTCTCCCGGATGAACCACCTGCGCTTTTCTGCCTACACCCTGCTCGGGGCCTTTATCTGGTGTTCGATCCTGACTTGGATTGGATATATGATTGGTCATAACCAAGAACTGATCATGGCCTATTCAAAACAGGCTGTGCTCTGGGTTATTGTCGGATGCTGCCTGCTGCTGGCCGGGTACATCTGGTTTGTCCGCAGAAAATCCTGTGCCCGCACCATGGCGGTCAAGTCCCCTGCATCAGGGGAATAGCACCCCATATGGTCGCATGACCGGAGGCTTTCTTCATCCTGCTTTCAACAAATGAGGTGAACACATGAAACGTATTTTTCTTTTTATCTGCACCAACATCGCCATCATGCTCGTCTTGAGCCTGGTCGTCAACTTGCTCGGAGTTAACCGATTCCTCACCAGTCAAGGGCTCGACCTTGGCATGCTGCTGGCCTTTTCCGCTGTTTTGGGATTTGGTGGCTCGTTCATTTCCCTGTTCATGTCCAAGACCATTGCCAAATGGTCAACCGGCGCCAGGGTGATTGAGCAGCCGCAATCATCGGCGGAACAGTGGCTGGTCAACACCGTGGCCAAACTCGCCCGCCAGGCGAACCTGACCATGCCCGAGGTCGCGATTTACGACGGCGCACCGAATGCCTTTGCCACCGGTCCGAGCAAATCCAACTCACTGGTGGCGGTTTCCACCGGTCTTCTGCAAAACATGAACGAACAGGAGGTCGAGGCTGTTCTTGCCCACGAGGTAGCCCATATTGCCAACGGCGACATGGTTACGCTGACCCTGATCCAGGGCGTGGTGAACACCTTTGTCTTTTTCCTGGCGCGGGTGGTCGGCTACCTGGTGAACAGCGTCATCAGCCGGAGCAGTGACGAAGAAGGGGGTGGCGGATATGGCATTGGCTATATGGTCACCGTATTTGTCTGCGAAATCCTCTTTGGCATTCTCGCCAGCCTGGTGGTCATGTATTTCTCACGGCAGCGTGAATT
>CAZJZF010000613.1:0-1906 GCA_964550385.1 uncultured Lentimicrobiaceae bacterium
TCAACGGCCAGCCGGGGCAGTTTCAGAAATATCTGCTGGTGTACAACAACGAAGCCCATAACCACGAAAAATGGCCTAACCGCGTGGATCTGAGCATCCGCATGAAGCAGTTCTTCGACCACTACCTAAAGGATGCCCCCGCGCCGGAATGGATGAGCCACGGGCGCCCTGCCACGGTGAAAGGTTCCGAAGATCGCTACCGCCTCACAGAATAATCCTATTTTTGCTCAATAAAATCCACCCTCCGGCGTTTGCCGGGGATGAAAACCGAAATGCCCGGAATGACCCTTCGCCATAAAACCTGTCTCGCCTGCCTGATCCCCGTTTTGCTCGCTTTGTTGTTAATTACCTCGTGCCGCAAAGAGGAAGACTTCATCAATACCCCTGTTTCATTAGGATTCTCACAGGACACAGTGATCTTCGACACGGTATTTACCACCATTGGCTCCGTTACCCAATGGCTGAAGGTGTACAATCTGGAGAAGCAACCAGTACGCATCGACAAGATCTACCTGGCCGGTGGAAGCCAATCGCCCTACCGCATCAACATCAACGGGAAACCGGGCACCTCGGCAAACGATGTGGAATTGGCTTCAGGTGATAGTCTGTATATTTTTGTTGAAGTAACCGTAGATCCCAACAACAGCAACAACCCCCTCATCCTCACCGACTCCATCGTATTCATCAACCAGGGGAAGATGCAGGATGTAAAACTGGTGGCCTGGGGACAGGATGCCCATTTTATTGTCCCCGACAAAACCATCGGGAGCATTTCCTACCACATTGTGGCCAAGGAAAACGAAACTGTGGAGTGGACCAACGACAAACCCTGGGTGATTTACGGGTATGCTGTAGTGGATTCGACAGGGATGCTGAAAATTCAGAAAGGCACCAGGGTGCATTTCCACAACAACTCCGGATTGTGGGTGTACAAAGGGGGAAGCATAAAAGTAGAAGGTACTAAGGATGAGCCCGTTACCTTTCAGGGCGACCGCATGGATCCCTATTACCGCGATCTTCCGGGGCAATGGGACCGTATCTGGCTGAACGAAGGGAGCGTCGACAACGAATTCAATTACGCCATCATCAAAAACGGGTTCATCGGCATCCAGGCCGAGATTCTGCAGCAATCCATGGGCAACAAGCTGGTGCTCAACAACACCATCATCGAAAATATGTCGGGGCGGGGACTGTTTACCCGGGCCTACACGGTTGAAGCCACCAACTGTTTGATTACCAACAGCGGCGACATCACCGTTTATCTGGCAGTGGGAGGTTCCTACGATTTCAGGCACACCACCATTGCCAACTACTGGCCCTACGGTGGTTCCAGACAGGTACCGGCGCTGTGGGTATCCAATTACGAAATCAACCTGGGAGCCGGTGCCATCTATACCGGAGACCTGAGCAAAGCCTACTTCGGAAACTGCATTATCTATGGTACCAACAAGGAAGAATACCTTGCCACCGACAGCTTCGGGGGGGCTTTCAACTACTTCTTCGACCATTGCCTTCTGAAAACCACCACCAACCCAGCCCTTAAACCCGCCCATTTCCTGGGGTGCTTTACCCGCAACCAGGATCTCCCCTCCTACAATCCCAACGAGAAAATTTTCAAAGACCCGAACATTGGCAATTGGCAGCCCGACAGCCTGTCGGTGCTGGTGAACAAAGGGTCGCACACCGTGGTAAGCAACGCCCCGGTGATCCCGATCAACCTCATCGAATACGACCTGAAAGGGGATAATCGCCTGCTGGATGCCGGCCCCGACATAGGGGCGTACGAGTTTCTGCCGGGCAGGAAATGATGTGCTGATGTGCTGATGTGCTGATATGCTGATATGAAATTATCATGTGTTTGTGTTTCATATTATATGTTTTTATATTTTTCGGAATGAAAACAAAA
>CAZJZF010000614.1:0-1906 GCA_964550385.1 uncultured Lentimicrobiaceae bacterium
TCCCGATTTTCAACTTTGAACGGGAGAAAAATAACCCGATGATTCAGCGCATCGGTAGGGAAGATCCTGATCTCATCCAGGAAATGAAAAAGTCGGGCAGAAGAAACATTGCTCTTCTTACCATTGCCCCAACTGGCACCACAAGCCTGATGACGCAAACTACCTCAGGCATCGAGCCGGCTTTCCAGCTGATGTACAAACGCAGGCGTAAGGTTAACCCCAACGATCAGAATGTTACCATCGCCTTTACTGATAAACAGGGTGATTCCTGGGAAGAATACCCCGTGTTTCACCATAGTTTCTTCCTTTGGTTAAAAAACCAAGGCTATGACCCTGAGGCTACCATTCAGCTGCCCGAAGAGGAGCTCGATGCGATTATTGCAAAATCCCCTTTCCACCAGGCTACTGCCAACGATATCGACTGGCTGGCAAAAGTAAAGCTGCAGGGAGCTGTGCAGAAATGGGTCGACCACTCCATCAGCGTTACGGTGAATATTCCTGAATATACTTCCGTTGAAATGGTGGGTGATATCTATATGACTGCCTGGGAAAGTGGATGCAAAGGGGTTACCGTATATCGCGATGGAAGCCGTGAGGGGGTGCTCATTTCTAACAAAGAGAAAAAGGAAGAACGGAGTTTCTGTGAAACCAAAGCCCCCAGAAGGCCTGAGAGGCTCGAGGCGGAAATTGTAAGATTCAGCAACAGGGATGAAAAGTGGATCGCTGTGGTAGGTTTAATGGATGGCAGGCCATACGAAATCTTTACAGGAAATGCCGACCATTTCTGGATCCCCGGATGGGTGGAAAAAGGCTGGGTTATCAAATCCAGAAACAACGAAAATATTTCGCGCTACGACTTCCAGTTCCAGGACCTCGACGGTTTCAATATTACCATCGAAGGACTTTCACGGTCATTCAACAAGGAGTATTGGAACTATGCCAAGCTTATTTCGGGGATTCTGCGGCATGGAATGCCTTTGCATTTTGCAGTGGATATCATTTCAAAACTCCATTTCGAAGCAGATTCCATCAACAACTGGAAATATGGCATCGGAAGGGCACTCAAAAAGTTTATCCCCGACGGGACCAAGGTGCACAAGGGGCAATGCCCTGAGTGTAAGTCGGAAGACAGCCTCCAATACAGCGAAGGTTGCCTTACCTGCACCAGTTGTGGTTATTCGAAGTGCGGATAAGATCCCAATATTGTATTTATTGACTTACTTCCTGCCATAATCGGCAGGAATTTCTCCCCACTGGTCGGTTTCCCATTTGAGAACTGGATTCTGATAACTGTTTTCTCGTAACCATCTTTCTGCTCTTGCTAAATAGTCGAACAGAATCTTGTTGGTTGCGTTTTGCTCCAGTTTTGTGTTGGCCCGCTTGTCCCGTACCCATTTGATGGCAGTTTTTGAGTCAGAATATATGGCCATAGCCGAACCATCCTTTTTCAATTGTGCCAATCCGTGCACTATCGCCAGAAACTCACCTATATTCACTGTCCCATCGGGGTAAGGGCCCATCCTGAAATATTCTATCCGGCTTTCGAGCCAAACGCCGCGGTACTCCATCGCACCCGGGTTCCCGCTGCAGGCAGCATCTACGGTTAATGCTTCTCCCTTTGGGATGGGAACAAACAGTTTTCCTTTTAACGCTAAGGGTTCCCGTTTTTTAACAAATTGCCAGTAATTTCCCTTCAAAGCTTTCTCTGCTTCAATGCGCGACTCAAATGCCATATATTTCGCATTCGGATAACCCTGCACGGAGGCATTACAGGAGGACCAGTCTGAGAAAATCCCCGGCTGCTTTCCCTCCCATACCACATAAAATTTCTGCTTGCTTCCCTTAGCCTTCATGCCACAAAGATATCAGCATTTCCTCTATTGCTTGATGACTTTCCGGATCTCAT